>JAPOOX010000020.1 GCA_026713185.1 Gammaproteobacteria bacterium | reverse complement strand
AGAAGAGGTGGATGCCTTGCATGAAGAGGTATTAAAGTACCGCTTCGAGTCGTTGGTCGACAAGATCCCGATGCTGAAGCAGTTGGCAGAAAAGCAGGGTATTGACAGGATAGAGAGCCTCGATGATGTCGTGCCTCTGTTATTCGAGCACACCATGTACAAGGCCTACCCACCGTTTTTGCTGGAGCAGAACCGCTTTGCCGACATCAATAAGTTCCTGTCCAAGTTGACGTGTGTCGATATTAGCCATGTCGATGTTTCCCATTGCACGACCATTGACGAATGGCTGGAAGTACTGGACTCGGAAACAGACCTGTATTTGACACTTTCATCTGGCACCAGTGGTGTCATGTCCTTTATCCCCGCGTGCAGGCGGGAATGGGACAAGCGGTTCACACAAATGGCGTCAATCGTCAGAGACAGGTCGACAGAGGAGAGCGAGAAAGTTCATTGCGTTTTTCCCTACTTTCGTTCCGGGGGCCCAATGCGTGTCAATGACTACATAATCAAGGATGTGCTTGACGGTGATGAAAGTCGTTTCATTCCTGCTTTCCCGCAACGATTAAGCACCGATGTCATGTACCTCTCCGGTAGAATTCGTTCAGCCAAGGCGAAAGGTAAATTGGATCGTCTGGAGATCAATCCAGCACTGATGAAACGCCTGAAAGAGTTTGAAGATCTGCAAAAAAATATGCCGAAGTTACTGGCCGAGTTCTTCGATCGGATCGTTGAAGAACATCAAGGCAAACGACTTTTCTTTGCCGGTACGTGGGCGATGTTGCACGGCTGGGCGACCCAGGGATTAGCAAAGGGCTACGAGGGAGTTTTTTCGCCAGACTCGTACATTCAGGGTGGTGGCGGCTCCAAGGGTGTGACCCCACCGGATAACTGGCAGGATGATGTATGCCGTTTCATCGGCATCGACAACATTCACATGGCCTACGGCATGAGTGAGGTCTTTACCCTGCATTACCAGTGTGAACATGGGCACTACCATCTCTCTCCAGTTGCTATCCCTTATGTACTCGACCCTGATACCAGCGAGCCCCTGCCGCGATCAGGCCGACAAACGGGCCGTGCGGCATTCTTTGATGTGGGAGCTGAAACGCGATGGGGTGGCTTTATCACCGGTGACGAAATAACGATTAACTGGGAAGATGAGTGCCCTTGCGGGAGAAAGAGCCACTTTATTGAAGGCGACATCCAGCGTTACAGCGAGAAAAAAAGGGGCGATGACAAGATCACCTGCGCTGCGACCGAAAGCGCACACGAGGAAGCGATGGAATATCTGACGCGTATTGAAGAAGGTGGCGAGTAGTCAGGTTCGTAATCGCCATAGTAAACCAACAGTTTGGGACGGTCATTGATAACAAAAATTATGTCAGATAAACCGATAGCCGTTGTTACCGGTGCATCATCCGGAATCGGTGAGTGTTACGCAATACAGTTGGCAAAGCGCGGCTACGATTTAGTTATTGCTGCAAGACGCGTGGACAGGCTTGAAAAACTT
>JAPOOX010000147.1 GCA_026713185.1 Gammaproteobacteria bacterium | reverse complement strand
ATGTAGATGTGCTCGTAGTTGGCGGAGGCACAGCGGGCACGATTGCTGCGATACAATCTGGGCGCGCGGGACTTCGCACGGCTCTGGTTGAATCTGGCAGTCAACTCGGTGGTGTCACCACAACAGGCGGCGTTTCCTTCCCCGGGCTTTTTCATGCCTGGGGAAAACAGATTGTCGCGGGCATTGGATGGGAACTGGTTATAAAAGCAGTAGCACTTGACAGTGGCCAACTGCCGGATTTCTCAGTCTCTCCTGAGCGCCATTGGATGCACCAGATACGCATCAATGGCCCTGTATATGCGGCACTTGCAGAAGAAGCCTGTACTCAAGCAGGTGTGCAATTGCACTTTTATGAAATACCGACGCAAGTTTTAGAAACAGACAGAGGTTGGAAAATCGAGACTGTCGGAAAAAACCTGCGGCGCACCATCCTGACCAAACAGTTAATTGACTGCACCGGCGGAGCAAATATTGTGGGCCAGATCGGTTTTCCTCGTTTGCGCGAAGAAGAAACACAACCGGGCACATTGATTTTTAAACTGGGTGGTTATGATGTTGATACGCTGGACGAAGATGTCATTCAGAGACAGTTTATCGCAGCCATGAAAGATGGCCGATTACAACACGGCGATGTAAGCAATCCGCGCGCACGGTTCATCGGCTACCTTGGAAAAGGCGGAGAAAATGCCCAGCACGTATTTGGCGCTGATGCATCGACCTCTGACAGGCATACAAAAACCAACATTGCAGGGCGACAATCTTTGTTGCGGATTTTGCGGTTTGTACGTTCACTGCCTGGATGCGAAAATGCCCGCGTTTTAAAAGCGCAGGCAGAAACCGCTGTGCGCGAAACCTATCGCATTGTTGGAGAGGTACAGATAACCCACGATGATTATACCAGTGGCCGACATTTTGAGGACGCTGTATCGTACTCTTTTTATCCAATCGACCTCCATGACAAAGACGGTGTAAAGCCCCAACCCCTGTCTGAAGGCACAGTTGCAACAGTTCCTTTACGCGCACTGATCCCTAAAAACAGTCATAATTTACTCGTCGCTGGACGCAGTGTGAGCAGTGACCGACTTGCAAATTCTGCTTTGCGAGTACAGGCATCCTCAATGGCTATGGGACAGGCAGTTGGTGCAGCAGCAGCAGTATCTGTGCGTTTGGAAACAACACCCCGCGACATTCCGCTTTCTGATTTACACGATCTACTCGTGCTACACGGCGCAGTTGTCCCCGAAAAAGACATCTAAAAAACAAAGGCCGAACTTTTTATGCCTGAAAAACCTGATATTATCTGGATTTACTGTGACGAACTGCGCACCGATGCGCTGGGCTGTTATGGGCATCCCAGATTGCAATTGCACACGCCAAATCTCGACCGTTTGGCGTGCAGCGGTGTGCGATTCACGAATAACTTTTGCAATGCGCCTGTTTGTGTTGCCTCCAGATATTGCACTCTAACTGGTCTATATCCCGAAGACACAGGCGTGTACAACAATGAAGGTGCATGGCCAAATTTCCGGTTGCCCTGTATCCTGCAAACTTTCCCTGGCGTATTTTCACAGAACGGCTATTCAACTGCCAATTTTGGAAAGATCCACGTTGCCCCCGAAATACGTCCAGGTGCCAATCCAGAGCATGAAATCTTCCAATACCACGACGGAACTGGTGGTGAAATGAAAATCTGGGAACATCTTGGCGAAGACGCTGTGCAGATGATCCGCTCGCCCTACGGCGGCATGAACGGCGGTATTTTCCCCGACGGTGAACCCTATCCTCCCGACTCAGTCGTTGAAAATGCCTTACACTGGCTCGAAACAACAACCTCCCCTTATCTTGTGCGCATTTCCCTTCTTCAGCCACACACACCGGTATTACCTCCAGCACAATATGTAAAGCTTCTCGACGATCAGGATCCCGGCCTGCCTGATCCGCTGCCTGACACCCTCTCTGCATTTGAAAAACGCGTTGCCGAAGTTTTTGGTGTGGCCAGGATGGATCTCGAAAAACTCCGTGCAGGACGCCTTCACTACTACGCACAGGTCGCCTGGATTGACGCTCAAGTCGGACAGGTCTTAGATTTTCTTGAGAAAACTGGACGACAGGAACAAACCCTCATCGTATTTGGTGCGGACCATGGCAATCCACTTGGCGAGACAGGCGCCTTCGAAAAACTGACTTACACGCCCACAGTGCATCGCGTGCCACTTCTAATCTCCTGGCCAGGCACTATACCTGCAGAGCAAGTGTGGGATGACATCTGCGACAGTCTGGACATTGCACGAACACTCTTTTCTTTTACCAACGTCGAGACACCTTCGCAATTCAAAGGCCGCGATCTTTTCACTGATCCACCACCCGACTGTATCTACTCTACAATCGGATATGGCCAGCCATTCAGCAAGATGGCACCCAACGGTGGCCGCGGCGACTGGTATGGTGATCGCGGTTGGCCACGGCGAAGCTGCATACGCACGAGCCAGTATCGCCTTGATAAAAATGTGTTGCTTGATGGCGAAAAACCGAAACCTGAAGATGAAGACATCTTCCTCGCAGATGTGTACGCTGATCCAGAAGAATTCACAAATATAGCACAAGATCCAGAATATGCAGATGTTGTCCACCAATTGTCTGATCAACTGGACAAGCACACAGCAAATTCTGTGGAAGTAGATCCGTCATGTTTGCAGAGATAGGCGAGCTACGATCACAAGAAGAGTAAGGAGGAGAGAATGGCGGTGAAAACGGAACTCACAGGCGAAGACCTGGAGCACTTCCGCGAGAACGGTTACCTGGTACTCCCACAGGCATTCAACGCCGAGGAAGTCGCTCGTATGCAACACGAAGCGGACCGGATACTCGAGCTCATCATCAACTCTTCCCTGGCCAACGGGCGAAAAAGCGGGCGACTCGATATTCTGCAGACATCTACGGGTCCGATGGTGCGCAAGATCCAGCCCATTAACGACCTGTCGCTGTTCCTGGCCAAAGTGTCTGCCGACGAACGACTCATCGGACCCATGCGTCAGCTCATGGGGGACGAGCCGATTCTCATGGAGGAGAAGCTAAACTACAAAGAGCCGCTGCCCGAAGCGATAGAGGGCATCCCATTGGTCGATAGCGAAGACCGGTTTCCGGTTCACAACGATTGGGCGTATTATCTGGCGCAGGATTACCCGCAAGAGATCATCTCTTCGGCCGTGACCATAGATCCGTGCGACGAATCATCCGGACCGCTTCACGTCTGGCCGGGAAGTCACAAACAGCACCTAAAACATCACCGACCGCCCAACAAAAGAGGGTGGGAAGTGCTACCGGATTTAATAGATTTCGATGGAGGAATCGACCTGTTGGCGCCACCCGGCTCCGTCATGCTCTTCCATTCGGTGCTGGTCCACAACTCCAGACCGAATATTTCCGGTCGTCCGCGGAGGCTCATGATCTACAGCCATTACCCCAGGCAAAGCGACATCGGGCACGATGTAAGGAACGGGCCCAGCAGGCTCAGGGAATCACCCTACGAGTGGGAGTATCAGCGGGCGAAGGACCGCGGTGAATTCGAGGATGTGTTCCAGGCGCCGGTGTTTTCCCGATTCCTCTGAGCCGAGTAACAGTGGCGTTTGTTTACTACCTGAAAAGGAGAGATCTCATGAGCAGTTGCATTGTTGTTCACAGTAAATTCAAGCATTCATGGCCCTTTGCGGCAGACCATTTTCACAAGCTGTGGCAAAAGCAGGGAGATGTGTCTTTCGTGGAATTACAACAGGATGACGAGCGTCTGTTGGGTGAGGTTGTGCCGCATCAAGAACAGGTCCAGCGTCTCGTTAGTCTTCATATGCCTGTGAGCCTCGACTGTCTGAAAGCACTCAAGAACCTCAAGGAAGCCGTTTTCCAGCCTGGTCTAAAGGATGAACTTCGAACATATGCAGATCAAGCTGGTGTAAAACTGTATCACCATACAAGCGTGGAATTCTGGGGCCAATCTGTTTCCGAGTGTGGTTTAGCGCTCACTTTATGCGGTCTGCGCAGAATTCCACAACTCCACCACGAAATAATCACGGACCTGAAGCCCTGGAATTACGGATATCAGACAGGGCCAGATGGTTACGTCAAAGCCGGGCAATTCTGTGACGATGTGCGTTTTACCAATGGAACGGTGCACGGCAAGAAGGTGCGCGTGGTTGGAGCTGGCAACATCGGCAGCCGATACGCCAGCTTCATGAACATGCTTGGAGCGGATGTCGCTACCTGGGACCCATTTGCCAGCGATCCGTGTTTTCACCGTGCTGGGGCGCGGAAAGTATGGCACCTGGAGAAACTCGTCAGGGATGCGGAGATCTTCGCGCCCATGGTCCCTCTCAGAGACTCTACCAGAGGGCTTATCAAGGCAGAGCATATTCGCGCGCTCCCCAAG
Organism: Gammaproteobacteria bacterium; assembly: GCA_026713185.1. GTDB lineage: Bacteria > Pseudomonadota > Gammaproteobacteria > Pseudomonadales > Azotimanducaceae > UBA7455. The sequence goes on along the minus strand of JAPOOX010000147.1, from coordinate 2,718 downwards.
GGATGCCTGATTGTGCTGGTAACACGGGCCAGGATCTGTGATACGGATGCCATTCGTGAACGTGTGCTGGCCGATGAAGTCGCGCTGGTGGCTGATGTTCATGATATTGAGCCACTGCCTCTTGACGATCCGTTAGTGGGCAGACATAATGTCGTTCATACACCGCATATCGCCGGTCGCACCATGGACGCCAATAAGCAGTGGGCAGAGCGGCTTGCGGCGCAGTTTCTATCTTCATAGCGTTTTTTGATTTTTTGCTGCTTACACATAATTCGCTGAGTTCATTACCTTTTAATACTGGAGATTTTAATGGCAAAAATTGTAATCATTGGTGCTGGCAGCGGATTCGGAAGCCGACTGTCCCTCGATATTTTATCTCGTGAATTATTAAACGATTCCACAATCGCACTCTGTGATATCAACGAAGAGCGATTGACTCAGGTGCACGATTACGTGAACCGCGCCATTGATGGCCATGGACTCCCTGGCAAATGCATCGCCAGCACTGATCGCGAAGAATTATTGCCCGGCGCAGATTTTGTCGTCACTGCCGTATCCATTGGGGGCGCAGCCTACTGGGGCGAACCTTACGCATCTGAAATCAATATCCCCAAAAAGTACGGCATTAACCAAACTGTCGCCGACACAGTAGGTGTAGGAGGTGTGTTCCGTTATCTTCGCACCGCACACGAGCACCTATCATTTTGCAAAAGCATGGAAAAACACTGTCCCGATGCACTCATGTTAAATTATACCAACCCCATGGCCATGCTCACCTGGATGCATTCTATCGGTTCATCCATCCAAAACGTCGGCCTCTGCCACAGCGTACAGGGCACGACAAAAAAACTGGCAAATGGCATTGACGTTCCTTACGAAGATGTGAGTTACCTCGTTGCTGGGATTAACCACCAGGCCTGGATTCTAAAATTCAACAAAGACGGCGAAGACCTGTACCCTCGCATCTTCAAAGCCGTTGACACCCATCCCAGTTTCAAAGACGACCTGGTGCGGGTCGAGATGATGAAGCAATTTGGCTATTTTGTCACCGAAAGCACCCGACACAATTCAGAATACCTCCCCTACTTCCAGCGGACTCAGGAATTGCGGGACATCTACAACCTGCCAGAACGCGATCCCGTCTATATGGAATTGCCCGAGGGCCGCAAACGTTCCTGGATGAAAGACACAGGCATCACAGACGACGATACCGAAACCGCAGTCCCGAAACTGCAAGCATCCCACGAATACGCTTCTTCAATCATAGAAGCAAAGATCACAGGTGTCCCATTTGTCTTCAACGGCAATGTTATGAACAACGGATCTATCATCAATCTTCCCGACGAATGCTGTGTTGAAGTACCCTGCATGGTTGATAGAGAAGGCATTCATCCCTGTTACGTTGGTGAACTCCCGCCTCAGTGCGCCGCATTAAACATGACCAACATCGCCGTACAAGAACTCTCCGTCAAAGCTGCAATGGAAAAAGATAAAGAAGCGGCATTCCATGCTTGTGCATTGGACCCACTTACTGCATCCGTCGTATCTTTACCCGACATCCGAAAAATGTTTGAAGAACTCTGGAAAGCAGAAGGCGACCGACTCAGTTATTTTGATGTCTGATATCGCGGCAGTTAATCCTCTTTGACAGGTCCCCATGCCCCCATTGGCTTCCAGCTACTATCTGGAGAGAATCAGAGACGCCTTTCCAGATATCATGTGGACAAATTACAGAAGAGTTCAGACCATTGCCGATCCCGATCATGTAATGATCCTGTTGGACAATGGCATCGCTTTCCGGTTCGAGAACGATGTGGATACGAATCTGACGAGGGAGCGGATCGTCCTGGATGCCCTTAGAAGCAGCCTGAAGGCAATACCCATTCCCGACTATGCATTCGTGCCGAAGGCGTCAGATTTTGCAGGATACCACACAATTCCGGGGACTCGGCTCTCGCCGTGGCGGTTTTGGAGACTTTCCAAGGCGAACCGCAACGAGGCCGCTCAGAGGCTGGGCACTTTTATCAGCGGACTCCACAGCTACCCGGTCGCGAAGGCACGGAGCCTCGGCGTAGAAGAGGGCGACGCATCTGTTAGGCGCCGCAGGATGTGGAAGGAGTTATTCGCTGAACGGGCAGACGAGCTTCAACATGAGGTCCGCAATGTTTTCGAAGCATGGATCGAAAGAAGTGACAGCATCGATCATTCATACGAGCCTGTGCTGGCTCACAACGACCTCTGGTACAAACACATCTATCATGACCATGACCCCTCGACTGGAAGACTTACTGGGATCATAGACTGGGGGGATGTCGAAATCACGGATCCCGCTAAGGATTTCTATGGATTCTGGGTTTATGGAGAGTCATTTCTCGACGAGGTCCTGTCGCACTACGACTTCGGTGATGCGAATCTAAAAGACAGATCCTTTGAGCACTTTTGGGGAATCGCAATTAGTAGCTGGTTTAGCCGTCCCCCAGGCGGGCGATTCTTCAGGCGATCAACGTGGCAAGGTAGGCCGACCTCGGAGTGGCCTATGGGGCAGGTGCGGTGAGGGCAGGTCCCAAGAGTCGAGCTTGGTCCTTGCCCCTTACTCCGCTGGGGCATTCGCAGTTGACTTGGCTTGGCCGAGACCTTAGCTGCGTTCTGTTGGTGATACGGACTGAAATTCCAGCATAGAGAAACACAACACCCGAAAAATCGCGCAAAAAAATCATT
>JAPOOX010000153.1 GCA_026713185.1 Gammaproteobacteria bacterium | reverse complement strand
TTCACTATGGCCATCCAGTCCTTGCAAAACACTTGATACTTCTTCTTCTGTATTTGCCTCAAATAGATCTTTAAAGAAACGTACCTTGTTTATCATGATTATCGAACCTATCGATGGTGTAGAAGTTAAGTGATGCTGATGCTTGTAGAGACAGGGAATCGGAAAGTACAGCGATATAGGGTAATCGGCACTCGTCTGTTACTTCCGAATCACCGCTGCCCACCCGACCCCCGGGTATTGATATAAGCCCGCTCAGATATTTCGTGGTAGCTACTGACATTTTCAAGGAACTGGCTGTATGAATCGTAGATCTGTTTTGTCAGCGGGTCGTCGTCATCCACAACTTCTGTTACGACTTCTTTCGCGATCCGCTTGAATTCCGCAATGACATCATCCGGTAAACGCCGTATCTCAATGCCATGTTTGTCAACCAGCTCTGACAATGACGCATTGTTGCGCGCCGTGTATTCCGACAATACATCGGCATTCATTGCCCGGCCCGCCACCTCCAGAATCTCCTGGAGATCTTCCGGCAATGCATCGTATTCCGTCTTGTTGATGATGAGTTCAAGCGCAGGTCCGGGTTCCTGCCATCCCGGATAATAGTAATACCGGGCGACCTGATGCAGGCCAAAAGACATGTCATTGTATGGGCCGACCCACTCAGTGGCGTCAATGACGCCGGTTTGCAGGCTGGTGAATATCTCACCGCCCGGCAAGGACACTGCAATGCCTCCCGCCCTTTCAAAGACCTCTCCGCCCATGCCCGGTATACGCATTTTCATCCCCTTGATATCCTCAAGAGAGTTGATTTCCCTGTTAAACCAGCCGGCCATCTGCACACCGGTATTGCCACCGACAATCGGCACCAGGTCGTACTTTGCATACAGTTGTCGCCACAGTTCGATGCCACCGCCATAGAACAGCCAGGCGTTCATTTCCTGTGCGGTGAATCCAAAAGGCACCGCTGTAAAAAACTGAGCCGCCGGTACTTTGCCTTTCCAGTAATAGGACGCACCATGTCCCATCTGCACCGTTCCCTGCGAAACGGCTTCAAAGACTTCCAGCGCAGGGACAATTTCGCCGGCGCCGTAGACTCTGATATCCATGCGCCCATCAGTCATTTTCCTGACTCTGTCGGCGTATACTTCCACCGCCGTGCCCATACCGGGGAAGTTCTTGGGCCAGGTCGTTACCATGCGCCAGTGGTAGACTTTTGTGTCATCAACCGCTGTTTCCGTGGTTGCCTGTTCGCCATCGCTGCACCCTGCCAGTAACATCGCCATGGCGCATAATGCGAAAATTCTGTTCATCATCTGTTTACTCCAATTCAACCTGCTTTTTGCAGATTGGCCATTGAGACCATCAGCCACTTGCTGCCAACCCTGTCAAAGTTCACTTGAACCCGTGCCTGTTTTCCGCTGCCTTCATAATTCGTCACCACACCTTCACCAAAGGCTGCATGGGATACATATTGCCCCAGTCTGAATTCCGTGCCCTCTACAGTCGTCGGGGCTCTGTTCGGTGATGCCGGTGGGCGGACGACGGTGTTTCGGAGACGGACTTCCTGTATCAGTTCTGATGGAATTTCTTCCAGAAATCGGGACGGTCGATTATAGCTTTCTGAACCGTGGATGCGACGGGATTCCGCATAGGTGATATACAAACGAAGCATCGCCCGCGTGATTCCAACATAGCAAAGACGCCGTTCCTCTTCCAGGCGGCCGGGTTCAGACAGTGACATCATACTGGGGAAGAGTCCTTCTTCCATCCCGGACAAAAACACCAGTGGGAATTCCAGGCCCTTGGCGCTGTGCATCGTCATCATCTGTACACAATCCTGGTTCGGGTCTCCCTGGCCGTCTCCGGACTCCAGGGAAGCACGGGTAAGGAATTCATCCAGTATCGTCAATGCTTCCTGTTCCTCATCTTCGTCAAAGGTATAGTCCTCATCGGGATCGAAGGTTCCTGCCGCTGTCACCAGCTCTGCCAGATTCTCCAGACGGGCCTGACCACGCTCACCTCTTTCCTTTTCGTAGAAAGGACGTAATCCAGACTTTGCTATAACCCGGTCAACCAAAGTCTTCAGGTCTGCATCTTCAGTTTCCCTGTCCATCCCGTTGACCAGTTCAATGAAACCGGATATCGCATTTCGGGCTCTTTCCGGAAGAATATCACCGGCAACCAGTTGCTGAGCTGACTGCCACAGTGACAGATTGCCTGCTCGTGCCGTGCGACGGATTAATTCAATTGTTCGATCACCAATCCCCCGGGTTGGCGTATTCACTACGCGCTCGAAGGCGGCATCCGAATCTCTCTGACTGACCAGCCGAACGTAGGCTAAAGCATTCCGGATCTCCGCCCGCTCAAAAAATCGCTGACCGCTGTAGATTCGATAAGGCAATTGAGAGCGTAACATGGCTTCTTCAAGTACGCGGGACTGGGCGTTGGACCGGTACAGGATTGCCGCTTCACTATACAGGTTGCCTTCCGCCACCCATGCCTTGATCCTGCCCACGATAAACCGGGCTTCGTCAATCTCGTTAAAACCCGAGTAGAGGTTTATCAAATCGCCATCACCCGCTTCCGTCCACAAATTCTTTCCCAGTCTGCCCTGATTGTTGTCAACCAGATGGTTTGCAGCTTTCAGTATGCTTCCCGTAGACCGGTAATTCTGCTCCAGTCGGATAGTTTTACTGTTTGGGAAATCAGTGGAAAATTTCTGGATGTTTTCGATACGCGCACCGCGCCATCCGTAGATGGACTGATCGTCGTCTCCAACAACCGTCAGATTGTCATTATTACCGGCGAGCAACCTCAACCAGGCATATTGAATGGTATTGGTATCCTGGAATTCATCAACCAGCAGGGCGCTGAACCGTTCCCGATAATGACGCAGCAGAGAGGTGTTGTTGGGACGCTGTTCGTCTTCACGCAGCAGTTCAAGGGCTCGCAGCAGCAGTTCTGCAAAGTCCACCATTCCACCACGTTCACAGGCTTGTTCGTAGGCTCGATAGATCTGCAACTGGGTTTTCTGGAACATGTCGCCGTAGTCTTCGATATTGTGTGATCTCAGGCCTTCAGCCTTCTGTTGGTTGATGAACCAG
>JAPOOX010000287.1 GCA_026713185.1 Gammaproteobacteria bacterium | reverse complement strand
ATGTGCGGGACTAATCCCAGGAGGTAAATGTGAATTCCCTTGATGCTCAAAAAGTGCTTTGTGTGCTATATGCCGATCCTTCGACAGGGATGCCATCGCACTATGCCCGTGACAGTATACCCACTCTTACCCAGTATCCGGACGGTCAGTCCTTGCCTACTCCGGCTTCCATCGACTTCAATCCCGGTCATCTGTTGGGGTCGGTTTCAGGTGGGCTTGGCCTGGAACGTTTCCTGATCGACCGGGGGCATCAGTTTGTGGTGACAGCGGACAAGGATGGACCTGATTCTGTTTTCGAAAAGGAACTGGCTGATGCGGATGTGGTCATTTCCCAACCATTCTGGCCCGGATATCTCACCGCAGAGCGTATTGAGAAGGCGCCCAATCTCAAGTTGGCCATTACTGCCGGCATAGGGTCTGATCATGTTGACCTCCAGGCAGCCATGGACAGAAATATTACCGTCTGTGAAGTGACCTGGTGCAACAGCGTCAGCGTTGCTGAACACGCGGTTATGCAGATACTGGCACTGGTCAGGGACTACATACCTCAGTATGACCTGGTAGTGAAGGGCGGCTGGAACATTGCCGACGCCGTTTCCAGATCCTACGACATTGAGGGAATGGATGTTGGGGTAGTGGCGGCGGGAAGGATCGGTCTGGCTTTACTGAAACGGATGAAGCCCTTTGACGTCACGCTTCACTACACTGACAGACATCGTCTTTCATCGGATGTGGAGCAGGAGTTGGGTTTGACGTTCCATGAGTCTGTTGAGTCGCTGATCAGTGTGTGTGATGTGGTCAGTATCCATTGCCCTTTACATCCCGAGACTGAAAATATGTTCAATGACTCGCTGATCAGCAAGATGAAGCGAGGGTCCTATATCGTCAACACTGCCCGTGGCAAAATCTGTGACAGGGAAGCCATCGTCAGGGCTCTTGAAAGCGGTCAGCTGGCGGGTTATGCGGGAGATGTCTGGTTTCCTCAGCCAGCGCCTAATGATCATCCATGGCGAACCATGCCCAATCACGCCATGACACCTCATACATCCGGAACCTCTCTGTCTGCACAGGCCCGTTATGCGGCTGGGGTCCGTGAGATTCTGGAATGCTGGTTGGAGGGAAGGCCTGTCAGGGATGAATATCTGATAGTGCAGGGAGGTGCTCTGGCCGGTACAGGCGCTCATTCGTACAGCGAAGGGGATTCTACAGGTGGTTCGGAGGAAGCGGCAAAGTTTACGTCCTCAGGATTATAATGGTTAACGAAGCTGTTCGCAGATGGCTTTGGGGCATTCATTTGCTTCAGCGTCTGCGCGTCCCTCCGGGATTCCCTTGTATCGTTCCTTAACATCTCGTCTCCCCCGCATGCCTGTAGTCATGCTCCTCCAACTCGGCGCTGCGACATTAGGCTTACGCAAACGAACACCCCAAAGCCATCTGCTGTGGTTCGGACATCGTGAGTCAAATCCATCTGCTGTGTGTCGGATATTTTGGTCAAGTCTGGTGGAATTGCAAAATTGAGATCAAACCTTTAAGTTTCAGCTACCGATATCAGATAAGTCCAGAATGTTTCAGGGTCTTGAATTCGAACCCATTCAACTACCGGAAAATGCCGCTGTGCTTCGGCAAGAGGTCAGAGATTTCCTGAGTGAGGAAATGCCCCGGAATCTGTTACCGAATTCGGATTTCGGTGCTGGTGATTCAGTGGAATTCAGTCGGAAACTTGGTAAAAGGGGGTGGATAGGTATGACCTGGCCCGCTGTCTATGGCGGTGCAGAACGATCTTTCCTTGAACGTTATGTCGTTACAGAAGAACTTCTGGCAGCCGGGGCGCCTGTGGGTGCGCACTGGATTGCAGATCGTCAGTCCGGCCCTTTGCTGCTCAAGTTTGGTACAGAAGCACAACGGCAGCGTTTTCTGCCGTCGATTATTCGTGGCGAATGCTTTTTCTCCATTGGCATGAGTGAACCGGACAGCGGGTCTGACCTGGCATCAATCCGTACCAGTGCCCGTCGGGTTGATGGTGGATGGTTATTGAATGGGAGCAAAATCTGGACCAGTGGCGCCCATATGAACCATTTCATGGTTACTCTGGTGAGAACGGCGCCGGTTTCAGAAAATCGTCATGAGGGGATGAGCCAGTTTATCGTGGACCTCAACGATGCCAACGTGACTGTCAAAAGTATTGAAAATCTGAGTAGTGATGCGGATTTCAATCAGGTTTTTCTTGACGATGTGTTCATCTCGGATGATTGTGTCGTTGGCGAACCCGGTAATGGATGGGATCAGGTCATGAGTGAACTGGGTTATGAGAGAAGCGGCACCGAGAGATTCCTCAGTACTTTTCGTGTACTTGTTGAGTTCATACGGGACATCGGGAATTCAGCTACAGATGATCAGGAAATCGTTTTGGGCAGGCTGGTTGCACATCTGGTGACATTGCGGCGGATGTCCGTTTCCGTTGCCGGTATGCTGGAGGAGGGAAGGCTACCCAACACCGAGGCCGCGCTGGTTAAAGATCTGGGTAATACGTTTGAACGACTGGTACCGGAATTGTTGCGGTTGCATCTACCGGAAGTACCTTCAGCAAGACTGATGAATACACTCAATCAGTGCATTCTGAACGCTCCATCCTTCACGCTACGTGGTGGGACAAGGGAAATACTGCGGGGTGTGATTGCTCGTGGTCTGGGTTTACGGTAAGCATTAACTTAATCGAAAAGTCGCTCCCATGGCAGGTTCGCCTTCACATATCACCTGACCCATATCGACCATGCGAACCATAGCCGACAGTACCGATCTTGCTGCAGCTCCATAAAGTTCCTTGTCAGTGTCGGTATACATGACCGGTACCATTTTGGTGATATCGGTCACACCCTGTTCAAGACAGTTCAGAATCTGCTTTTCACGTTCGAGTCTGTGATCAATAAATGACCGTACATAGTTGTTTACGTCCCGGATGCAGGTCCCGTGTGTTGGCCAGTATATCTCCTCGGGACGGGTCAACAGGAGTTCCAGACTCTTCATGTACCGGGTCATATCGCCATCCGGTGGAGATATGACGCTGGTGGACCAGCCCATGACATGATCACCAGTAAACAGGGCGTTCTCTTCCCGCAGCGCATAACACATATGATTGGAAGTATGGCCGGGTGTGTAGACGCATTCGATCGTCCATCCTTCTCCCTCAATCATGTCACCATCCTTAATCGTCACATCGGGTTGAAAGTTCATGTCTCCGCCTTCTTCCACCTGAATACCTTCTTCCAATTTGCCGGCGCCATGGGGGCCGTAACCATAAGTAGGAGCCTGCCAGTGACCCTTGAGGGGCTCTGCGGCAGGAGAGTGATCCATGTGAGTGTGAGTAATCAGGATATGGGTAACCGTCTCACCAGCCAGGGATTGCTTTAACGCTTCAATATGATCCATGAGCAGTGGGCCGGGGTCGATAACGGCTACATTACCCTTGCCAACGACATAGGTACCTGTTCCGCGAAAGGTGAATCCGCTTGGGTTTTTCGCCAATATCCGCCGTATCATGGGGGTAAGTTGTTCTGCCTTGCCGTATTCATAATCAAACTTGAAGTTGAATGGAATATTGGTTGCCATAGCCGAACTGAATCGTTGTTCTTTAGCCATAGTGAAAGTGGATCTGGTGAATGTGGGGGAACAAGCTTAGCAGAATCATCTTTCGGGTACAGGGATTGATTGAATGATCAAATCTGACGTTGTACATAAACTGACTTGTAATCACGCACCAGATCAAAGGCATCATCCAGAGCATTCAGGTAAGGACTGTTAACAGCCGGTTCGCCATTGATCGTATGAATATCCAGTTTCCTCCCGGGTGCAGATGATCGATATGCCAGGTGCCTCAGAACCTCAAGATAGCGGGATATATCAGGGTCATCCGGTGGCGCCCTGAAATCAAGTGACTTTCCCTGACGCTCCACCTGCAGAACAAGACGGGTACCGTGGTATACGAGATAGTTGGATGGAATTCTTCGCGGCAGTTTGCCAAGCCCTTCAATACCCATTCCACAAGGAGCAACAGGGTCAACTGCATTCAGCCAGAATACCAGATCATCTGTGTGCATTTGCTGCAGTATTCTGAGGGCGACAGGAGAAATGAACTGTGGTCCGCCGATTCCCTTGAAGAAGTACCCCGAAAAAACCTCCCCGGACAATTCCATCAATCTCAGGGAGCGAAAAATCGAAGACCAGCGGAAAACTTCCAGTTCCCGGGCTACCAGTTCACGGAAAAGAATGCCATAACGGTCGAGTAACAGCCGCACACGTTCTCTGGATATTTCATCTTGTTCCAGCGCGTCAGGGTCTTCCGTGGTATATGGAATTTTGAACCAGTTACCTGCAAACGGAATGGAATTCCGCCATTGGTTGAATCCACCACGGCGTATCCTGCGCTGTCCATGTGCAGCAAGGTCTGCTGCCGCGGGAACCATGAAATTCTGTTCTATACCTTTACGGAGTGCACTTATGGCGTCATTACTGATGCTCGTCTGCCATACATCGTCCCAAAGCTGTTCACTGAGTTTGTCTGCCGTAAGGCCTGTTGTGTCCAGCAGACTGCCGAAGTCATATCGGCCGGCACTACCCTGCGGAAAAACTGCAGACGCTGGCGGAGACTGATTCAATATCAACTCAATATCCTCCGAGAAACAAAACGTCGTCTGTTTGAATTTGGTTCCCAGCCAGATCAGGTCTCCTTCCTGGAACAGAATATCAAGAGAACGAGCCTGGTATCCGGGCAATCGCGCAGGCAGTATGTCTGCTTCCCAGAGTTCCGGTGCACAGGCAAAACCACGTAACTGGGTCATGACATCAAACAGCCGGTCGATTTCATCCTTGTTCGATTGCCGTGTTTGCCAGTGATACAGGAAGGGGATCAGTTCGTTGATTTCCCGGGGCTCAAAAGAGAGACGGTGCTGATTACGCAACAGTCTTAACAGAAACTCGTAGTTGGCTGAATCACACCAGAAAATCTCGTCTGACTCTGCAATCAGTTCACCGGAAACAAGAGTTCCTTCATCTACAAGCGTCTGGAGGAGTGAAGTCAGTTGTAAACCGCTGATACCGAGTTTGGTTTTGATCTGCTCTTCCGATAACGGACCGTAATACTGCATCCAGTTGGATATCAGTGTTCCGAGCTTCTCGTCATTGTCCTCCAGGAGTGAATTCCCCATCCGGTCTTCATCTTCCTTTGCAACAATCAATTGTGTCGGTCCGGATGTGAGAAAGGTCAGACCGGGAATCCCGGCTATATCAAAATCAACAAAGGATACCCATTCATCGAGTGGTATCACCGATCTTTCCTTGACCCATTCGATAGCTTCGTCAACGGATTCCGGTGCATATCCTTCCTTGATTCGATGTTGTCTCAGTTCGAATTCTTCAATCAGTGGCAGTGGCAAGCTGGGTCGTAATGACGGTGAATAGACAACTTCTGACATCAAATCAGCAGACAGATTCGATGTTCTGGACGATTTGGGCTGATCACTCATATACATATAGGTGTTGATTTGACCCCAGGCAACGGATTGGGCAAAAGGGCTCGGTGTTTGGGTATTGACCTCACTGATTTCGATGGTTCCGGTTTCTACTTCCTGCAGTACCTGACGAAGATTGTCCAGATCAAATTCATCCCGCAGACAGGTCCTCCAGGTTTCAAGGAGGATGGGAAAGTCCTCGAACTTCAATACGGCGTCCAGCAGCTTCTGGGATTGCAAGCGACTCATCCATAACGGCTTGCGCTCATTGAATCTGGATTTTGATAACAACAGGGACCTGCCCGCGTTCTCCCGGAAACGTGCACCAAAGTAGCCGGAGCCCTCCAGTCTATGGTGTAACAATTGTTCAATTTTGTCCGATGGCGCCAACTGCAATAATTCCGTGGCAGACAGGTCATGGGGTAGCTGGATGACCAGCGATTCATTGCTTACAAATACTTCCGGTTGTTCACCGAAAGTCTGTTGCCAGGCGGCTTCCAGGGCAAGAGCAAGCGGTCGGTTGACCCTGGCGCCCCACAGGGTATGCAGGATCATCTGATGCCCGGAAGCGCCACCCGGTGCAGAATTGACTTTCTCAACCAATAGATGATGCCGGTGTGGCAGGGCTGATCGTGTGTGCTCTTGCTGACGTTTCAGCCAGGAATTGACTTCGTCTGCAACGTTGGATTCGAGTTTGTGTTCCCGCATCAACTCTTCCAGGAACCCGTCACGGTCGAGTTGTTCATTGGCATGTTCCAGAAATACCGCGATTTTGTCTGCATAGTGGAAGTTTCGGGACAGGGGCTCAGCTTTCCAGAACGGTGGTGAGACGGTAGTCGGTTTGGCGGGACCTACAACAACATCGTTGTGCGTAATTTTTCTGACCTGCCAGTGCTGGGCGCCAAAGGAAAAAACCTTGCCTGTTTGAGCTTCCCATACGAATTCCTCGTCCAATTCACCAATCAGGGCATTACTGTCTTCATGCCTGAGTTGAAAATAACCCCTGTCAGGGATGACACCGCCGGACAGGTACAGTGTCAGCAGGGCCCCTTTCCTGGCCTCGATTCGATTCTCCAGCCGGTCGATCCTGACCCGAGGGCGTAATTCACGGATGTGGTTGTCCGCGTATCGACCGATGAGCATATCAAGCACCAGATCAAATTGCTTTCGCGTCATCGGTTGATAGGGGGTGGAACGTCGTAATTCCAGGAACAGTTCGTCAATATCCCAGGACGATGTGCCGGTAAAGGAGATGATGACTTGCGCCAAAACGTCCAGGGGACATTCTATTGTCCTGATCGGTTCTATGTCTGCTTCCAGCACTGCACGGCTCAATACCGCCGCTTCAACAAAATCCTGTGGGTGAGTTGGATATATCGTACAACGGCTGATGGCGCCCACATCATGCCCGGCTCTACCGATACGTTGCACCGATGAGGAGATGGAATCCGGGGATTGAATCAGGATGACTTCGTCCAGGGCGCCGATGTCGATACCCATTTCCAGAGTACTGGTGGCGACGATCGCAGCCAGTGACCCTTCCTTGAGCCGTTTTTCAACATCTGTCCGGATATCCCTGGACAGTGAACCATGGTGTGCATAGGCCAGTGTCTGCTGTGCAAAATGATTGATTTTGTGGGTGATCTTTTCGCACAGGGCGCGGCTGTTGACGAAAAGTAAGGTTGATTGATTTCTGTTGATGTGTTCAACAAAATCCGGGATCAGTGAGTCCCATACTTTGTCATCGATTCCTCTCGAGGCTGCCTCCTCCGGGTAGCGGACCTTGATGTCGTAGACTTTTTTACTGGCGGTCTGGATGATGCCGACTGTTCTGGGGGAATAGATATTGCCCTGTCGCACGAACCCGCCAATAAAGTCAGCAACGGTTTTAAGGGGTCTGACAGTTGCCGACAGGGCGATGCGCTGAAACTCCCCGGAAAGGGGAACCAGCCGTTCAACGGCAGACATCAGGTAAACTCCACGTTTGTTACTGACCACGCCATGTATCTCATCCAGTATGACCGTGTCGATGTTATGCAGCAGAGACAGCCCCCCGGCGGAAGACAGCAGGAGATTCAGGCTTTCCGGTGTGGTAATCAGTATTTCTGGTGGATGGCGCAGCATTCGCCTTCGTTCGTCGCTGCCTGTATCACCACTTCGTGTTTGTACTCGAATATCGGGAAAGTCCAGGTGCTTTTCTTCAAATAGTGACTTGAGTTCTTCCAGCGGAGTAAACAGGTTGCGTTGGATGTCGTTGTTCAGTGCCTTAAGCGGACTGATATAGAGGATTCGGGTTGAACCGGTATCCAGGTCCCCGGTAAGAAAGCGATTAATGGACCAGAGAAAGGCGGTAAGTGTTTTTCCACTTCCTGTAGGGGCAGTAATGAGCAGGTGCTCTCTACTGGCGATTCTCGGCCATGAAGCCCGTTGTACCTCGGTCGGGACGTCATAGCGATCGTTGAACCAGCCTTGTACGAGGGGATGAAATGGTTGAGTATTCATCAAGGGAATATTAACTGTTATTGTAATATCGGTTCATTATATTAATCTTATAGAATCGTGTCTTGGGAGATCTGATGAAACTGCAACAACTGCGATATATCTGGGAAGTTGTTCAACATAATCTCAATGTGTCTTCCGCAGGACGGAGTTTGTTTATCTCACAGCCCGGTATCAGCAAACAGATCAGGTTACTGGAAGATGAACTGGGAGTGGAGATTTTCATCCGTAATGGCAAACATCTGGCAGAGGTCACACCCGCAGGCAAGATTATTATCGAACGTGCGGGTGAGATACTGCACAGGGTTGAGAGTATCAAACAGGCTGCCCTGGATTTCAGCAATGAAAAGATTGGCAGTCTGTCGATTGCAACGACCCATACTCAAGCCAGATATGCCTTACCATCAGTAATCAGTGAATTTATTGGTCGTTATCCGGATGTCTCCCTTCACATGCATCAGGGCAGTCCAGTCCAGATTGCGCAACTGGCTGCCGATAGTGAGGTGGATTTCGCGATTGCCACCGAAGGCCTGGAATTGTTCGAAGGTCTGGTGATGTTACCCTGCTATAACTGGAACCGGTGTATTGTAGTACCAAGGGAGCATCCGTTGACTGAAGTGAGAACATTAACGCTTCAGGATGTCGCCCGGTTCCCAATCGTCACTTATGTTTTTGGATTCACAGGGCGCTCCAAGCTGGACGAAGCATTTACTCGTGAGGGTCTTGAGCCGAAAGTGGTTTTTACTGCAACCGATGCGGATGTCATTAAAACATATGTCAGGTCAGGTCTTGGCATTGGAATCATCGCGCAGATGGCCTATGACAAGGTGCAGGATAATCAACTGGTTGCCCTGGACGCCAGCCATCTGTTCGAACCCAGTACAGCCATGATCGGTTGTCGGAGAGGAACATTTCTGCGTGGCTACATGTATGAATTTATTGAACTTTTCGCACCTCATCTTAACAGGTCGCTGGTAGATGAGGCCTTTGGATCAGAATCGCGAGAAGAGCTGGGTACACTGTTTGCTGATGTCAATTTGCCGGTGCGTTAAAGCGTACCGGGTCCGGGCGTTAATGTAAGGCAGGTCTCAGGAATTGATATACAGATTCAAATATAATCCAGGTCTGGATTGTCATTCAGGATTTCCCTGGCCTGATCTGCCCCACTGGTCTGTTTACCCAGCACTTCTCTGGCAAATTTGAAATAAACCGTATAGACCTTTTGTTCGCCGTTATCTTCAACTACAAAGAAAGGGGCTCGCTGAACTTTCAGTTGCTTTGCCAGAATCATTCCTGTTGATTCCGGGTCGCGTTCGTCTGCAATGACAATTTCATCGATTTGAGCCAGTTGTTTCGTCTTGACCAGCCGTTGTTCTACATCAGAGCACTTGGGGCAAGGCTCACCTGAGGCAAGTATCTTCTTCACGAAAGTGATCTTCACTGGTCGCTCGTATCTAGATTGATAATATGCAGTCCACACTCTCTTTGAGTTTCCTCTTCCCACCACCATCGTCCGGCTCTTTCATGTTCATTGGGTCCTGTGGCACGGGTACAGGGCTCACAGCCAATACTCATGTATCCTTGATCATGAAGTTTATTGTACGGAACATCATTGCTCCGGATGTATTGCCAGACCTGTGCCGAACTCCAGTACGAGAGGGGATTGTATTTCATCAGATCGCGACGCTCGTCAGAGAATGCCGTATCGAGCTGGTATTGGGGCAATTCGACGCGGGTTGGGCTTTGATCCTGTCGCTGGCCGGTAATCCAGGCATCATGGTTCACCAGATACTTTTTAAGCGGTTCGATTTTTCTGATACTGCAACATTCCTGATGCCCGTCCCGATAGAAACTGAACAGTCCTTTTTGTTTGACTAAAGACGTGAGTGAATCGGCGTCAGGATGCAGTAAATCAATGTCGATCCCGTAGTGCTCTCGAACCTCTTCGATGAAACGATAGGTTTCCGGATGTAATCTTCCGGTATCAAGACAGAAAACCTGCACATCCTCAGAGATGTTACAGGCCATATCGATCAGCACAACATCCTCGGCGCCACTGAAAGACAGGGCGACATGATCGTGTGATTCATACGCCTGTTTCAATACATCCTGGGGTGATAAAATTGGTGACACCGGTCGCTCTGATTGAGATTAGTCTACTTGGGTGTACCCGGCGCCGTCAGTCGTCGAAAGAAGCAAGTGCTTCAGCCCGGGATGTGTGGACGTTGATAATCTTGTCGAAACCGCTGATCTTGAATATCTCACGAATCTGATCCGATAAGGAACAAAGGGCAAATTTGGCATCCCGCTTCCACAGTGTCTTGGCGGTTGTCAGAACTATGCGAAGGCCGGAACTGCTGATATAAGTAAGATTCTCAAAGTCCAGGATCACTGCATTATCACCTTCAGTGATGCTGGAGGTAATCGCATTCTCAAACTCAAGGGCATTGCTGGCATCAATGCGACCGGTCAAACAGGCGGTCAATGTGCTGTCCTGTCGTTCTGCTTTTACATCAATCACTGTAATCTCCTGAAATTCAGGCAAAATAATAACACAAATTCAAAATTCCTGCCCGGCCTGGCCAAATATATCAATGTGTGGATTAATCTGTATTCAGTCTTCTTCCGGCATCAAAACAAATTCCGGGTAGGCTTCTATGCCGAGTTCCCCTGTATCCTGCCCCAGATCTTCGATGGTGGGTGAAATACGCGCACCCAGGGTTTTATCGATGATAATCCATACAACAATTGAGGTAATAAATACAAAGGCGCCAATGGCTACTATACCAGTCGCCTGTACGACAATGTTACCGCCCGCTGCGATACAGACTGCAAGCGTTCCCCAGATACCCGCAAACAAGTGGGCAGAAACTGCGCCCACTACATCGTCAACCTTGTATCTCTCCATTAACTTTATACCGATAGTGCAAATTGCACCGCCAATGGCGCCAATGATGATGGCCCAGTAGTGATCGACGATATCCGGAGCCGCTGTGATTGCCACCAGGCCAGCAATTGCTCCATTCAGCCCGGCAAGCAGGTCGATACGTCCCAGAATCAAACGAGATAATCCAATAGCAGTCATAACACCCGCGGCCGCGGACAGATTAGTGTTCACCAGGATATTACTGATCGCCACTGCATCTGCTGCGCCACTCAATTGAAGTTGTGAACCGCCATTAAAGCCGAACCAGCCGAGCCAGAGGATGAAAACGCCGAGGGTCACCGCCGGCACATTGGATGGTGGTGTTACCCTGACACTGCCATCGTCACGGAATTTATTTTTTCGAGGTCCGATAATAATGGCGCCTGCGAGTGCAGCCCAACCGCCGGTTGAGTGTACGATCGTTGATCCGGCAAAGTCCATGAATCCCATTTCGGAGAGCCAACCGCCACCCCATGTCCAGGAACCGATAATCGGGTAAATAATTGTCGTTAACACGGTAATGAATATGAAGAACGACCAGAGTTTAACTCGTTCGGCCAGGGTGCCTGACACGATTGATGCTGTCGTAGCGACAAATACCATCTGGAAGAACCAGTCCGACATTGTGGAATAGCTGTTTTCCAGGACTGCTGCTGTGGCTTCTGCCTGTCCGGCAAGCAGAGCAATCTCATCGCTGGTGGATCCGTACAGGAACTTGATTGATCCGATAAATCCGCCAGGTTCAACACCGACATACATGATGTTGTAGCCGACAAGATAAAAAGTAAGCCCGGCGATAGAATAGAGACCAAGGTTTTTGAGACATATCACGGATGCATTCTTGGTTCGTACGGAACCCGCTTCAAGCATGGTAAAGCCCGCGCACATCCACATGACAAGTGCGCCCCATATGAGAAACGAGAAACTGTTCAGTACAAACCGGGATTCCTGATCAATGGCGGCAAACGCGGCAGACGGGGAAAACAGCAGAAGGAAGATCACAGCAACAGCACAAACTCCTGCATGGACGCGACCCAATGGGCCAGTTCTCTTACCAGTTAAACCAGATGGGTAGTCTTTTGATGCTATAAACCTGACGAGCATGTTTGTTCTCCTCTTCAAGGCTTATCGAGTTGAAAATGCCAACTTCGTAAAGAATCCTTTTGAGAATGTAATGTTGAAACGTGTTCCCAGGTCACTCAGAAGGATCAGGATTGGCTTTCGTCAATTTGTAATTAATAAAATCACGAAAATTTTTCATCGTCAAGGTAAGACTCGATATTTATCGGCGCCACCAGACTGTACTGTTAGAATGGTGTGTCCTGTACAATCTTCCTTCGAATTTATTAACGGGCATTTATAATGCAAGTGATTTGTCTTGATCTCGAAGGCGTTCTGGTTCCGGAAATCTGGATGGAATTTGCCGATAAAACGGGTATTAAAGAGTTATTGGCAACCACTCGGGATATTCCCGATTACAAAGAATTGATGCAACAGCGGTTGCATTTTCTTGATCAGCACAACCTGCGTCTTGAAGATATCCGGACAGTAATCAGTTCAATGAGTCCACTGCCCGGCGCCAGAAACTTCCTTGACCAATTACGGCGGCAATATCAGGTAATCATTCTATCAGACACATTTTATGAATTTGCCGGTCCCCTGATGGAACAATTGGGATGGCCCACTTTATTTTGCCACCAACTTCAGGTTGACCAGCAGGGCAGGGTGCAGGATTATGTCCTGCGTCAGGCGGACCCAAAACGGAATTCGGTACAAGCGCTTAAAAAATTGAATTTTACAGTGTATGCCGCCGGTGATTCCTACAATGATATCTCGATGCTTGATGAAGCGGATGCGGGATTTTTGTTCAAGGCACCCCGGAACGTAGTGGATCAGTACCCCCGGTTTCCCCTGGTTACCGAGTACGATGAATTACGACAGCAGTTTGACAATGTGCAGTTCAGGACAGTTCCCGAAGCAACCGGTCAACAAGTCTGACCGCATCACCTGTATAGTCAGCCGGGGTCATTGCCAGGATCTGCTCCTTGATGTGATCAGGTAGTTCCAGTTTTGCTACCAGATCGCTGATCTCCGACGCATCCAGTCGCCTGCCCCGGGTTAACGCCTTGAGTTTCTCATAGGGTTCCGGAATTCCGTGTTTACGCATCAGTGTTTGAATGGGTTCTGCCAGAACTTCCCAGTTTTGTTGAAGATCTTCAGCCAGTCTGGACTCATCCAGTTCCAATTTCCCAATGCCCCTGTCGCAGGAGGAGTATGCGATTATCGAATAGGCCATTCCTGAACCCAGATTACGCAGCACGGTGGAGTCTGTCAGATCCCGTTGCCAGCGGGAAACGGGTAGTTTCCCGCCAAGATGATCAAATATCGCTTTGGCAATGCCAAGATTGCCCTCTGAATTTTCAAAGTCAATTGGATTGACCTTGTGCGGCATTGTGGACGAACCGGTTTCATTTTCTACCTTTTTCTGTCGAAAGTAGCCAATGGATATGTAGGACCAGATATCCTGGTTGAAATCCAGCAGGATGGTGTTGAATCTGACGATGCAGTTGAACAGTTCGGCGATATAATCATGCGGTTCGATCTGAGTGGTATAAGGATTCCAGTCCAATCCCAGTGATTCCACAAAGTCCTTGCTGAACTGGACCCAGTTCAGATCCGGATAAGCAATCATGTGGGCGTTGTAATTGCCAACGGCTCCGTTGATTTTACCTAGAAGGGGGATTTGTTTCAGCTGCTGCAACTGCCTGTTCAGGCGTGCAGCAACATTGGCGAATTCCTTGCCCATCGTTGTTGGAGACGCCACTTGCCCGTGGGTTCTGGACAACATGGAATTGGCGGCGTATTGACGTGCCTGCTGTGCAATGGCATCTCGAATCT
>JAPOOX010000045.1 GCA_026713185.1 Gammaproteobacteria bacterium | reverse complement strand
TCACCATCACTGATGAAGAGGCAGACCAGATTTGCGATGGGGTAATATCCCTGGTGAAAGAGATTTAGGAGCCTTCAGCGGGTTTCCATAAAGAGCCTTCAGCGGGTTTCCAAAAAAGAGCCTGTTTCATTAACGAGTATGTTCGCAGATGGCTTTGGGGCGTTCATTTGCACCAGCGTCTGCGCGTCCCTCCCGGATTCCCAAGCTTCCCCCGCATGCCTGTAGTCATGCTCCTCCAACTCGGCGCTCCGACATTATGCTGGTGCAAATGAACACCCCAAAGCCATCTGCTGAATGCCGGGAATAGTGTGTGTTTGATAGCATCGTACGGGGTGGCTGCCCGGGAACAGCCTCTCAGGTCAGCACACGGGCGACGGCATCTGACCAGCCCCTGTACAGACTGTCACTGCTAGGGGTATCCATGGACGGCGTAAATTGCCGTTCAAGCTGCCAGCATTTTTTTACATCCTCCAGTGAAGAAAAAAAACCAACTCCCAGGCCTGCCAGATACGCCGCTCCGAGGGCCGTTGTTTCTATGACCCCGGGACGGTCCACTGGTAACTGTACGATATCGGCCAGATGTTGTATCACCCAGTCATTTGCCGCCATGCCGCCGTCGACACGAATTACCCCGGGTTCCGCGCCGTCATCCATCATCGCCCGCAGCAGATCGCGAGTCTGGAAGCAAACGGATTGAAGGGTTGCCGTGACCACATCCTCAAGACTGCTGTTACGGGTAAGACCCAGGATTGCGCCCCGGGCATCGGCGTCCCACCAGGGTGCTCCCAGGCCGGTAAAAGCAGGAACCAGATAAACACCATGGGCATCCGGATTAGTTCTGGCAATTGACTCCGTTTCCGATGCATCCCTGATCAAACGCAAATTGTCCCGCAACCATTGCACTGCCGCGCCGGCAACGAATATGCTCCCTTCAAGCCCGTAGGTCACTCTGCCATTGAGGCGGTATCCAACCGTTGTCAACAGCTTGTTCCGTGATGCCAGAGGAACTTCCCCGGTATTGAGTATCACAAAACATCCGGTGCCTAAGGTGCTCTTCAACATGCCTTTCTCGAAACAGCACTGCCCAACCATGGCAGCCTGCTGATCCCCCGCGATACCGGTAACGGGAATGTCGGCGCCAAACAGTGACGTGATTCCATATTCGGCACTGCAATCACAAACTTCCGGCAGCATTGTCTCCGGTATCCCAAACCTGTTCAGCAACCCGGTATCCCACTCCTGCCTGTGGATGTCAAACAACAGGGTTCTGGAAGCATTGGTGGCATCTGTCCTGTGTACCCGGTTTCCGGTAAGCCGCCACAGCAGAAAACTGTCAACCGTGCCAAACAGCAAATCACCCCGGTCTGCGCTCGCTCTGGCGCCCGGCACATTGTCCAGCAGCCATTTCACCTTGGTGGCAGAGAAATAAGGATCCAGCAGCAAGCCTGTACTGTCGGTCACAGTCTGCTCATAACCTTCTGCCTTTAATGCCGCACAATAGTCCGATGTGCGTCTGTCCTGCCACACGATCGCCCTGTGAATCGGTTCACCGGTATTTTTGTCCCAAACGATGGTGGTTTCCCGCTGATTGGTTATGCCCACTGCGGCGACTGATGCCGCACCGGTCCCCGTTTTGGACAATACCGCATTGACCGTATCCAGTGTGGATTGCCATATTTCCCGAGCGTCATGTTCCACCCACCCATCTGCTGGAAAATACTGTGTTATCTCCTGCTGTGCGATACCCACTATGTCGCTCTGCCGGTTAAACAGAATCGCCCTGGTACTGGTTGTACCCTGGTCAATTGCAAGAATATAGTCTGTCATGGGACTCCATCAGAGTAGAGACAATGATGCTATTATGCCCCTGAAGTGCTTTTTTGTTTGTTAAATATTTTGAGATTCGGACCCTGATACACATGAAACCTGTAATCTACCCGCATCCCAAACAGATGCGACTCCACGGGCGAGACCTGAGACTTGTGGGCAACAGAATCAGATTGTCTTACTCGTCTTCCGAAGCGCTGAATGAGGCTCTGTTACGGTTCTGCAAACAACATGAGCTGCAATTAACCATTGAAAATCCCGGAGCTGAACAGTTACTGATCGACATCCGGCGCAAGACAGGCACTCCGGAATCCTATGAACTGATCGTCAGTGAAAATGGCATCTTGCTCTCGGCGCCGGATGATGCAGGTATCTTCTATGGGCTGTGCTCGTTGCAACAAATTCTTGAACAGAGTGTCAGGAATAACAAAAAGACAACTCTGACCGCCTTGCACATCCGGGATGAACCTGACTTTCGGCATCGGGGGATATTGCTTGATGTGAGCCGATGCAAAGTACCCACGATGGAAACCCTGTTCAGCATGATTGACCGGTTTGCCCGGTTGAAATTGAATCAGTTACATCTCTACATCGAACACACTTTTGCCTTTGCCAATCATCGTCCCGTCTGGGAACACGCTTCGCCATTCACCGCCGAAGAAATACTGCAGATCAAGCAGTACTGCCGGTCACGATTTATCGATCTTGTGCCAAACCTTAATTCATTCGGGCATTTTGAACGCTGGCTGCGCCATGAGAACTACCGGTCTTATGCGGAATGCCCCGATGGCTTCACACATCCCCTGTCCGGGGTCCGTATGACGCATGGCAGCACATTAAAACCCAACGGGCACAGTCTGAACCTGCTGCATGAGCTGTACAGCGAATACCTGCCACTATTCGACAGCCCTTACTTTAACATTGGCGGTGATGAACCCTGGGAACTCGGCCATGGCTGGAGTGCAGACATGTGCCGTCGATCAGGAACAGACAGGGTTTACCTGTCGTTCATGTCGAAAATACAGAAACTGGTCAGTCAACATGACAGACAAATGATGTTCTGGAGTGATATCGTGTTGCAGCATCCGGAATCCCTCTCGTCTCTTTCCAGCGACCTGATTGCCCTCGACTGGGGTTATGAAGCAAACCATGATTTCGACAAGGAATGCCGTCAAATTGCTGACTGCAAAATACCGTTTTACGTCTGTCCGGGCACCTCAAGCTGGAATTCCCTGACCGGACGAACAGGCAACGCCCTGGGCAACCTGGACAATGCCGCAAGTCATGGCCTGGTCCATGGCGCCGATGGTTATCTGATTACCGACTGGGGAGACCATGGACATCACCAGTATCTGCCCATCAGCTACCCCGGCTTTGTCTCTGGCGCCTGTCATGCCTGGCATCACCAAGCGGCAGCATCTGTGGATATAGAAGATCTGCTGCGCCACATGGATTCGGGAGAAATTGCAACCATCATTCCGGCAATGGGACGGGTACCCGACCTCGCGCCGTCTACCCTGCGCAACGGTACGATATTCAATCGCCTGCTGTTCTGGGACATGCAGCAGGAACCCCCCGAGATCAGCACCATCCCGAAGGACCAGATCCTGGCCTGCCTGAATCGATTCACCGAAATCCGCGAAGAACTCGAACCACTGACCGGCAACCAGTCCACTGACGAGCTTGCCAATGCTACGGATATGGCTATTCACGGCTTGCGACGTCTCACTTTGATTCGTGGTTATCACGATGATATACCCGGTCTGAAACGGGATATCTCCAGGATCATCGATCGACATCAGGAATTGTGGCTGGCGAGAAATCGACCTGGAGGGCTACAGGAGAGTGTGGCCTACCTCAGAGACTGTGAAGCAGCACTCTGAGATATGGTTCCTGCAGACACAGGCACAGGCACTTGCATCTACAACTATAAAAAGGGCACAATACCCGCCCCTTGACAGAATTTTATATCTTAACGGAGAAATCAATGCGCAACGTTGTTGTTGTTGACAGTGTAAGAACGGGACTCGCCAAGTCCCACCGTGGTACGTTTAATTTAACCCGACCGGACGATCTGGTTGCGCATTGTATCAATGCACTGCTCGACCGAAATTCCGAGATTGATCCTGCTGAAGTAGAGGATGTGATCGTTGGTTGTGCCAATCAAACCGGAGAACAAGGTGGCAACCTGGCCCGTCTGGCAGTTGTACTGTCAAGGCTGCCTATCACCACGTCGGGTTCGACCATCAGCCGTGCATGCTCTTCAGGCTTGAATTCCATAGCTTTTGCCGCAAACCAGATTGCAAGCGGATGTTCTGACATCATGATTGCCGGTGGTGTTGAGTCTATCTCAGCGGGTGCGCGAGGTACTCCCGGCAAAACCCAGGCACATCCAACTATCCGGGATATTTCACCAGACATTTTCATGGCCATGGGTAATACAGCAGAAGTTGTGGCACGCCGGTACAACGTATCCCGGGAGTACCAGGATGAATTCGCCTATGAAAGCCAGAAACGAACCGCTGCCGCGCAGCAAGCCGGGCTGTTCAGTGACGAGATTGTTCCGATGAAGGTCAAGTGGAACAAGGTTATCAACAAGGAAACCAAGGAAACTGAAATCGTCGACGGTGTTTGTGCCGGTGATGAGTGCAATCGTCCTGAAACCACAATTGAAGGACTGGCCAAACTGCCACCGGCATTTGAGGAGAACGGTACGGTTACAGCGGGTAACGCATCCCAGTTGTCCGATGGTGCTTCCATGACACTGGTGATGAGTGAAGAACGCGCGGTTCAGCTTGGATTAGAGCCCAAAGCCTATTTCCGCGGATGGTTTGTCGCCGGTTGTGAGCCGGATGAAATGGGAATCGGTCCGGTATTTGCCATTCCCAAGTTGTTGCAAAATACAGGACTTTCCATGGACGATATCGACCTGGTCGAGTTGAACGAAGCCTTCGCTTCCCAGTGCGTATACTGTCGGGACAGGCTGGAGATCGATCCGGAAAAATACAACGTCAATGGTGGCTCAATCTCCATCGGACATCCGTTCGGTATGACCGGTTCCCGTTTGACAGGACATATCATGCGTGAGTTGAAACGTCGCGAAGCCAGATACGGCATCGTCAGCATGTGTGTCGGTGGCGGCATGGGCGCAGCGGGTCTCTTCGAATCCTGCTGACCCGTGATAACTGACCGCGTTACCAGGAACTGATAATTGCGGTCAGTTGATCCATAAAAGCCAGCGGCTGATCCAGAAACAGATGATGTTGGGCATCTGCCAGTTCGTATACATCCAGAGAAGGTAACAGTGTTTTCATGTGGGCCGCACTTCTCGCGCTGAATGATTCACTATTCTCACCGTAAATCAGGGCTGCACGGCAATTGAGCGACTTCAGGTCCTCAGCCGTATCTCCGGCAGGATTCATACGGGCATTCAACTCTGCGTCAAATTTCCAGACATAACCATCGTCAACATACTCGACTGAATGTCGGGCAATATACTGCACCAGGTATTTATTTTCGCATTGCTGCGGAGGTTGCAGGCGAAATCGGGACAGGGCGATTCCCCGGCTGGGGTAAACCTTGGGTCTGGACCAGCGCTCCACTTCTTTTGGTTTCTCATCTTCTTTGGCTTTGACACCGGAATCCAGGAGAACAAGCCCCTGGAATCTGCCGGAGTTGGATGCCAGCGCACGCAAAGCCATCATGCCACCAAAACTGTGCGCAACAATGATGGTATTGTCCGGCATTGAATTGGCATCCGCCACGGATACGATCTCATTTGCAAAGGTATCCGCACTGTATTCATCACGATGGTCACTGTCTCCCATGCCGGAAAGGTCCAGGGCTACGGTCTGATAATCTTCACAGTATCGAGGAGCAATGAAATCCCACCAGTGGGAATGTGCATTATGACCATGCACAAACAACAGCCCTGGTTTACCGGGACCACTCCAGTAACGGTATTGGATATCCGCATCGTCAACCTCAACAGAACCGGATTCTGACTCTGTCTCCACGGCATTCCAGAACCAATCGGGTATATCGGACATCAGTCTTTTTCCGTGTCAGTGATTGAACTGGCATTTAGCCCTGAACCGTGATCAAATTCAATCATCAGTTGAATTGGTTTAAAAGAGAGAAAGAACACATCAAACCGGGCGATTTACGTACATGCATCAGCAAAAGTATCGTGATACAGTCAGTTCATGTCTCCTGAACTGATCGCAATCCTTCCCGTCGGCATTGGCCTTTGTGCTCTCATCTACCAGACGAGCCGTAGTCTCCGGCTGGATGTCAGGAACGATATTAGCCAGCTCCGGCTGGAAATGGACCAGCTCCGACAGGAAGTCAAGGACGAAATTAACCAGCTCCGGCAGGAAATGGACCAGTTCCGGCAGGAAGTCAAGGACGAAATTAACCAGTTCCGGCAGGAATTGGACCAGTTCCGGCAGGAAATCCGTATTGACCTGGGTCACAACACAGAGCGAGTAGCCCGGATTGAAGGCATGCTGACACCAAAGCCATGGTCTGGACAGGACCCCACATCACCTAAAACACAAACTGGATAACCCGGAGTATCTAATATGTCTGAACCACTCATAGCCCAAAAGTCACCATTTGCCGTTGATGTGGAAGCGGGCAAATCCTACTTCTGGTGTGCATGCGGCAGGAGCCAGAACCAGCCATTCTGCGACGGTTCACACCAGATAACCGAATTTCTGCCCATTAAATTCGATGCGATGGAGTCAACTACCCTTTATTTCTGTGGATGCAAGAACAGTGGCGACAAACCTTTGTGCGACGGGACCCATAACAGTCTGTAAGTGAGCGTCAAAGACAGTTTTCTAAGGCAGTCGAATCGTAATCTTTGCACCACCGAGCTCCGAGTCATCAATTTTGATACTGCCGCCATATCTGTCGACTATCTCGGCAACCACAGACAGTCCTATACCCTGACCAGATTCCCTGGAATCCAGACGCGCCCCCCGTTCCAGTACAGATTGTCTGTTTGATTCCAGGATACCAGTACCATTGTCTTCGATGGTAACAACAAGATTACCGGCCATTCCGGCCAACGGCAGTTTCTGTTCTATCGTCATGGACACCAGTCCATTACTGTATTTACAGGCGTTATCCAGAACATTTCCCAGCAGTTCCAGAAAGTCCCGCTCATCACCAAAAAATCCTGTATTCTCGACTTTCAATATTATTTCGATACCTTTTTCCGCATAGACTTTCTGCATGGCTGCAACCAGACGCTCTGCTACAGGACTGACATCAATTGCTTTACGGATCAGTTTTGATGGCCGGGTTACTGCATGTTCCAACTGCCAGGAAATGATTTCATCCATCCGCATTACCTGTTCATCCAGTATCTTCACTTTATCGTCATGCGGATCGGTTGCCGGATTCTTTAACGTTGCAGCCTTGATAATCGCCATTGGCGTTTTCAGACTGTGCGCAAGATCAGTCAGGGTTGTTCTGTATTTCTCCCGCTGTTGCCGTTCATTGGACAACAGCAGGTTGAGGTTTCTGGCAACGCCATCAATTTCCAGAGGGTAATCCCCTTCCAGATGATCCTGATGTCCGTCTTCAATCGCTTTAAGATCATTCGCCAACTTCCGAAGCGGCATCAATCCCCAATTCATAATCACCGCCTGGACCACGATCAATGCCAGGGACACAGTCAGCAACCAACCCCACAAACTGTTTCTGAATGCGCTGACTTCACTTTCATAGGGGCCTGAGTCTTCCAGAACCAGGTAGGTATAGGCCGTGTGACTCGCATCAGTTCCCTGCCACAGAACCCGGTAACCGAAATAAAACAGCAGGTGCTGCCGGGCATCATGTAATCTGTCAAAGTAACCGGTACCCGCGGTGAAATCGCGTGACATAAGCATCAGGTCAGCCACATCAATGTCCAGATCAACAGCAGATGGACTGCGCCAAAGTTCAGCGCCATCAGCATCAAGCACAATGCCGTACAATCCTGTACCGAGTCGATTGAACCGGGGTTCCTGAATTTCCTCCGACATTATCAATGCACCGTCACGTTCATCGCTCGCTGCCAGGAGACCATAGACATGCAGCAGCAACCGTTCCTGAACTGACTGCTCTGCACTGCGACGGAACGCACCATCGAGTAACAGCCCCATCAATCCCAGAAACACGAAAAGAACCAGTGTGGCCGCCAGTAATAACCTGACCCTCAGACTACGGGTTTTACCCATACTGGTCAGATCAGTTTTCCAGGGAAAATCGATAGCCCTGGCCCCGGACTGTTTCAATCGGATTGAGTTGATTGCCAGGATCGATTTTCCGGCGCAGCCTCCCCACAAAAACTTCGATTACATTGCTGTCACGCTCAAAGTCCTGCTCATACAGGTGACTGGTCAGGTCTGTTTTGGAAACCACGTCTCCCGGATGCTGCATCAGGTATTCCAACAGGTTGAATTCATACGCAGTCAAATCAACTTTACGGTCCGCCACACGTACTCGCTTGCTTTTGCTGTCGAGTTTCAGTGGGCCGTAAGCCAATTCCGGTTTGAAATGGCCCGATGCCCTGCGTATTAACGCTTCCAGTCGTGCCAGAAGTTCCCGAACATGAAATGGTTTGACCAGATAGTCATCGGCGCCAGCCTCAAGACCATAGACTTTATCCTGCCAGTCTCCTCTGGCCGTCAAAATCAGAATCGGGTAATCCTTGCCTTCCATCCGCAATTTTTCAATCACCTCCATGCCAGACATCCTGGGCAATCCCAGGTCTATGACAGCAACATCGTAATGGTACTTGCTACCAATAAATAAGCCTTCCAGTCCATCGGCACTGGCATCCACTGTATAGCCGTGTCTTTCCAGCAGTTCAATGAGCTGCTCACGAAGTTTGTCTTCGTCTTCTACGAGCAAGAGGTGTTGTCCCTTCATAAGCCGACCTGAAAATTCACTTTATACGAGCAAGAGGAGTCGTCCCTTCTGGGACATTACGGGCCAGTTGCTAGTCAAAAACTTCGCCACTCCTGCCGTCGACATAGACATGCTTGAGGACACCATCGTTGGAGAGGGTCTTGACCTTGTACACCGGCAAACCAGCACGTTCTGTGAGTACGATGTTCAGGATTCTGCTGTTGCCGTGTTGTTTCCTGACCAGAGACGCCACCTTGTTTTGTTTTATAACCGGTGTTCGACTACTGGCGACAAATTTATCCAAAGGTGATGATTTCCGGTCTTCCACGACAGGAAGTCCAATCACCACGGTGTTCGTCTCTGCCATTGCTTGCAGTGACAGCATCATCATGACTATCAGGCGCATCAGGTTCACCATAAGATACCTTGATATGAACACTACGCTTATAATAACACCAAGGTTTCGGTCTGTGCAGTAATCACCATCGCAGATTTTTTCAGGAAGGTTTCGTCGACTTCCCCGTTCCCCAGGAAACAGAAAAAAGTCTAGTCGGCACTTGCTGAATACAGACTGAACATCACATCAGCCGTTGATTGATCAGGACTTTACCAATCCCGTGGTCATGGCGAAGTCGTAGCGTAATATCTGCCTTAGCCGGCTGTTCTTGCAACATGTTTTCAGTTATTCGCTGGTAATACATGATGAAATTCCTGACTTGGGCCGCATTCATCACCCGTTTACCGGTATCGATCTGTTGCTCCTGCTGCAAACGCCAGTTGAATACAGACTCCATGTCGGGCACCGCAAGAAATATCCGGAGATCGTTGCTGAAACATTGCCGGTAAGCGGGAGAGGTCAAGGCCTGATTGACATAACGCCGCCAAACCAGATCCTGGTCCTGATCAGCTTCCAGCTTGTTGACCGGTGTCAACAGATCTTCATCGCTACTGGCATCAGCTCCCCAGCACCAACCCTCAAGGATCAGTACTGATGCCGGATTCACCCGGCGATCATCCGGCAGACGATCATCATTGCCTTTACTGAAGACGGGTACAGTGCAGTCAAATCCGGCCTTCAGTTGACTGATGGTCCGCCATAACAAACTCATGTCGTGGGTTCCGGGCACTCCCCTTACGGCGAGCAACGGATGTACCTCCCTGCCAAGAATATGCCGTTTCTCTCTGGTGAGGTAGAAATCATCGATAGAGAGAATTCCAGAGGACATGGAAAACGCATCTTCCAAAACGCTTTGCAACATCCTGGAAATTGATGATTTACCGCTCCCCTGGGCGCCGCTGATCCCAACCGTCATCATTCCGGATTCATATTTTTCAACGATGGCGAGGGCTATAGTAAACACTGCATCGCAGTATTCCGGAATATTTTCCCGGGCTACTCCTGCAGTAGCAGCCAGCTTGCTGAATGTCGGCAGATAGGTTGATTTTATCTGCAATGCTTCCGTACTCGGCTGCATCTCCAACTCCCTGTTTGACCAGTGGCTGCCTGGCAGAAGTAACTTTCCTGAACAGGACAGGCCAAACTCCCATGACTGTCAACTACGCTCCGATTTCCTTTCTGAACGGCGGTAATGCCCGCTGCAGCAAGTTCCCGTAATGCCGTGTCACCAGCCGGCGATCAAGAATGGTCACTGTGCCAGTGTCTGTTTCCGTGCGCAACAATCGGCCACATGCCTGAACCATTCTCAGGGCTGCATCGGGGATCATGATTTCCTGAAATGCATTGCCTCCCCGGGCTTTAATCCATTCCTCCATGGTCGCGCCAACCGGATCATTGGGCACCGGGAACGGAATCTTGCTGATGACCACATGTTCACAATAATGACCAGGAAGGTCTATCCCTTCTGCAAAACTGGATAAACCAAAAATGCAGCTCTTCTGACCAGCATCAATACGTTCACGGTGAACCCTGATGATTTCCGAGCGCGTTAATAAACCCTGTCGCAATACTCTTTCTGAAAACGAATTGTCCAGTCCTTTTGCAACTTCAAGCATCTGGCGCCAACTGGTGAATAACACCAGCGCAGAAATTTCTTCCTCAAGAAATTGTGGAAGCAGCATAGTCACAGCCTGAGTATGAGATTCCGGATCACCAGGGTCCGCGTCCATTGACGGGATTCTCAAAAGCCCCTGTTTCTGAAAATTAAATGGACTCGGCAAAGTGGTGAACTGGTTTTCCCCGTCGATACCTGATCGTGTCTGGAAACGTGAAAAATCACCTGCCACCGACAGGGTAGCTGAAGTCACGACAACGCCAAAACATCGTGACCAGAGGAGGTCCTGAAGCTTATCGCTGACGGAAATCGGGCTGGCGTGAATCTGCACCTCGGATTGAATACCGTTTATAGCATCTTCCGATACGAATTCCATCCAGCGGGCATAGGGTTGAAGACTCTCCAAATCAGAATTCCGATACAGGGACCATACCCTTATTGAGGATGCCAGTCTTTCCTTCATGCTGGAGAGAACAGGCAGGCACTGCTCAATGTTCTCTTCCCTTGAGGAGTCCGTCATTTCCAGATAGTTCTGCAACCGTCCTTCAAGATCAGAAATGATCCCGTGGCAATCTGTAAACTGGCGTTCCAGACCCAGCGCGTGTTCCTGCAATGCCTCAGGGACGACTCCCATTGGAAAACGGCAGGTTGTTTCCCTGTCCCTTGAACTGGTGGTGGCCTTCAGGGACGTTGCCAGCGTCATTGTTGTCTCCAGGCTGCTGACGAGATCTGTTACCCGTAATTCAACCTGATTCCTCTCCTGATCCGATATCAATCCTTCAATCTCAGCGTTAATCATCTGTAACGTCGGCGTTATCTGTTGCAACCATAGTTGGGTAGACCGTACTGAAAGGGCTTCTGAAAAATGGCTGGTGGCCTTGTCGGGAAGGTGATGTCCTTCATCAAAGATATAAATTGCATCCTCAGGCGCCGGCAAGACGGCGCCTCCTCCCATTATCAGATCAGTCAGAACCAGGTCATGATTGGTGATGATGCAATCCACGCGATGAATCTGTTCCCTGGCGCGATAGAAAATACAGTTGGCGTAGTGTGAACACTGGCGTCCGGTACAGCGTACATGGTCTGTACTGATGGATGCCCAGGTCTGATCCGGAATTTCGTCGGGCCAGTCATCGCGTTCACCATTCCATCCCCCCCGGTTCAGAAAATCCTGCATTTGCCGATACAGTTGCTGGTCCAGGTCACCCTGAATTTCATCATCAAAGAAAGCCAGGGATTTATTATCTGACTGCTGTAAAACCATCTCCAAACGTGACAGACAGAGGTAGCGCCGCCGACCTTTCGCCAGAGCGAAGGTCATATTCAGATCAGCATGCCTGCGAATATCCGGCAGGTCCAGATTCATGATCTGTTCCTGCAGGGCTACTGTCGCGGTTGAAATAATCAGTGTCTTGTCGTATGCCTTCGCAAGCGGCAGACCAGCAAGAATATAGGCGATAGTCTTGCCAGTACCGGTTCCGGCTTCAATGACGCAGGTATTGGGTCCGGGTTCGCGATCGCCTTCTTCATTGATTGCAATATCACCAAGTACCCGGGCAATATGGGCAATCATCAGTTTCTGACATTGGCGTGCTTTGAATCCACGGGAATTCAGCAGTCTGCTATAGGCTTGCTGTATGGCATCCTTGAGTTCTTCAGTCAGCAATGGCTATCGACACTTATGCATGGCAACTGGCATCTTACCAGCTTCCAACTGATTCCGCCTGATAGCATTTTCCCGGAAAAATCGTGAGGAACGCGGTTACGGATGTCAGCAATAAACCTGAAAAATCGTGATACGCTCGATAGTGCCCGGTGGTTAACTGTAATATGACCATCAGCACCTGTCAGTTTCTATCCTAAAAACGCAGGATGCTCCGGAGAAATCCACGATCCAGTTTATCTTCGCAGGTAGCCAGTTGACTTGCATACATATCCGCTCTGGCAGAGACTTTTCGAGCGACATTCTTCAGCCACTGCTTATTCCTGTAGGTCCGTCTTTTAAATCCTCCATGACCCTCATGGTATGCAAGATAAAGGTTGTAGGTATCCGTTTTTTTGATACCGTTGGTTCGATGGCTCAGGTCGTTATACCAGCCGATAAAGTCCATGGCATCCTGGAAGTCATCCCTGTCGGCGCCCCGGTTGCCGGTGGACCTCTTGTACATTTTCCAGGTGTCGTCTGTCGCCTGGGCAAATCCAAAGGCACTGGCCGGCCGGGGACCTGGTATGATCCAGAGTATCTTCTTACGGGGTGGTCTTGCTTTACTTCTGAATGAGGATTCCTGATGCGTGAATGCCATCAGGACAGGAATCTCTATTTTCCACCGCCGGGCGGACCGTCTGGCTTTTTTGTACCAGCTTTTTTCCTCGTCGAAAAGCCTGCAGAGATTATCCTGATGCCGGGGTGGCGGCTTGGATGCGCAGCCAACTAAAATAACCAGCAGAGAAGTATACAAAATCGTTTTAAGCATTATAACGTTCCAACAGTGAGATCAATAAGTCTTCGTCTATCACTTCAACACCCAGTTTCTCTGCTTTTACCAGCTTGGAGCCAGCCGCAGAGCCAGCGACAACACAGTCTGTTTTTGCAGAGACCGAACCTGATACTCTGGCGCCAAGAGATTGCAGCCTTGCTTTTGCTTCATTTCTGGTCAGAGTGGACAGCGTACCGGTAAGCACCCAGGTCTGTCCATTGAGTTCATTCGCAAGTCGATCCGTTGCAACCGGTTCCCAGTGAACACCACGGGCGATCAGGTCATCAATGACCTTACTGTTGCTTTCCTGATGCAGAAAACTGTAGATTTTCGCGGCGACAATCGGACCGATGTCCGGTATGAATTCAAGTTCTTCCCGGGTCGCAGCCCGCAAGGGCGGCAGGTCGCCAAAGTGCGCCGCTAATCCACGGGCAGTGGATTCTCCTGTTTCCTGAATTCCCAAAGCATAGATGAACTTCTCCAGGGTGGTTTCCTTGCTGTTCTCCAGTGCGGTCAGCAGATTGTCGACTGATTTTGGCGCCATGCGTTCCAATGGCAGTAATTGTTCTTCTGTCAACTGATACAGGTCTGCGGGATTTTCAACCAACGATGCTTCCACGAGTTGGTCAATGAGTTTTTTACCCAGTCCGTCAATATCCATTGCCAATCGGGACGAAAAATGCCAGATGCTCTCTTTGCGCTGTGCAGAACAAGCGAGTCCTGCACTGCATCTGAAAATCACTTCGTCTTCTACCCTGTTGATTTCGGATCCGCAGACAGGACACTCAGCAGGCAATTTGATCTCACGAGCATCATCCGGCCGCTTTTTCCGGTCTACGGAAATGATCTTGGGAATCACATCGCCGGCTCTTTGAATCAACACCGTGTCACCGACAAGAAGCTCCAGCCGCGCAATCTCATCCATATTGTGCAGCGATGCATTGCTGATGGTGACGCCGCCAATATTGACAGGTTCGAGCCTGGCTACCGGTGTTACCGCACCTGTACGACCAACCTGAAATTCAACATCCCTGAGAACAGTCCAACCCTCTGCCGGCGCAAATTTGTGGGCAATTGCCCATCTTGGCGTTCGAGTCAACATGCCAAGAGATTGCTGTTGGTCCAGGCGGTCTACCTTGTACACCACACCGTCAATGTCGTAGTCCAGGGACTCTCGCCGGGACTGGATGTCCATGTAATATTCAGAACAACCTCTGGCGCCCGGTTTCACCTGAATCAGGGGATTAATGCGCATCCCCCATGATTTAAGGCGTTCGAGTATCTGGCTGTGCTTCTCTGGCAAATCACTACCCTCGACCAGGCCGACGCTGTAACAAAACATGGAAAGTCCACGTGATGCCGTCATTCTGGAGTCCAGCTGGCGAAGACTGCCAGCGGCAGTATTACGCGGGGTTGCAAAAACCCTCTCGCCTTTTGATGCCGCCAACTCATTCATTCTGGCGAAAGCGGACCGGGGGAAATAGACTTCTCCCCTCACTTCCAGTCTCGCCGGATAACCCTTCCCGATCAACTCAAGCGGAATGGACTTGATAGTACGCACATTTGTGGTGATATCCTCACCTGTTGTGCCATCTCCGCGGGTGGCGCCGCGCACCAGTTTGCCATCTTCATAAAGCAGACTGACAGCAACACCGTCAATTTTGGGTTCACAGGCAAATTCAATGGTATCCTCAGTCTGTAATCGGTTCATAACACGACGTTCAAAGTCCCGAACGTCATCTTCGTCAAAGGCGTTGTCCAGTGACAGCATGGGTAGCTCATGGACAATCTGGGAGAAAGACGATAACGGTTCCGTGCCGACTCTCTGCGTGGGAGAATCGTCTGTAATCAGGTCCGGGTACTGCTCTTCCAGTGTCTTGAGTTCGCGAAACATTTTATCAAACTCAGCATCTGAAATTGTCGGTGCATCCAGAGCATGATACTGATGGTTGTGATGATTGACTAAAGTACGAAGCCGCTCAAGTTCAGCAGAGATGTCAGCGGATTCACCAACCATGTTTTTCAGGCAGAGTGACGAAACTGAAAATCGCGAATGCTCTGCTTGCAGTATTCAATGGTTTGCATGGTCATCGAATTGCGGGTTTCATCGAGTACGACGCCATCCAGTTTTTCGGCAATGCTGATGGCTACATTCATCATCTCACCATACACACTCATGGGGTCTGCAAGTTCATGTACGCGCAGGAACATTATTACACCCGGCGTCTGTAGATTATCCATCCTGGCAATGTCAAAGAAACCAGGTTCCACAGCGCTGGATAGACTGAACTCAGAGAGTCCTTCCCTGCTCATTCGATGGAATATCTTCATATCTCCATAAACCATGCCATTGTCTTGCAGGACCTGCCGTAATTCTTCGCCTGAAAAATTGCCCTGCTTCGCCATGACATAAACGATAACGAGCTTCTCGATGGTGGAATAATCCACATTCCTTGACACCTGCACTTCCCTATCCGGTTCGGATGATATTGAAATGCTGGAATCGGGTTCTGGCTCCTGATCAGGTTCGGAGGATATCGTAAAGTTGGGTTCTGGCTCCTGCTCAGGTTCAGAAGGTATCGTAAAGCCGGGTTCTGGCTCCTGCTCAGGTTCAGAGGATATCGTAAAGTCCGGGCCTGACGCCTGCACCGGTTCGGAAGGTATCGTAAAGCCGGGTTCAGACTCCGGTTCCGGTTCCGGTTCCGGTTCCGGGGGCATCGTAAAGCTGGTTTCTGGTTCCTGTTTCTGTTCGGGAACTATCTTAAAGTCCGATGACGCTTCCTCTGCCGACTCCGATGTCATTGTAGAATCAGAATCAACCTCCTGTTCCGATCCGGCAGAACTAATCTGGTTTTCACCAACAGCTTCCTCCAGGAGTAAATTCATGGATAGTGAAGTCTGTACCGGTGGTTCATCAATGTTCTGATTATCGGCAAGTTCCATCAACATGGGAATTTCCCGTGCCTTTTTTGTCCGTTTAAGGGGTTTTGCTGATTTCTGAACAGTTTCAGGTTTTGCCGAAATGGGGACATCCAGAGACATTGAGGTCTGTTCCGGTGGCGACACGATGCGGGCGCCACCATTGGGAAGTTCTGCTTTCAACAATGACAATTCATCAATATCGTCATTTTCACCCAGACCGGACTTGTAATTTTTATCCAGGGACAACTGGATCTCATCGCCTTTTTTACCCCGTACACGAAAATACCCCTGTAACAGAATTACACCAATGAATACTGGCCCCAAAATCATCAACCAAAGTCTCAAATCAAGTCCCAAAAGCACCTTATATCTCCTGTCCAGTCACAGATAAACAAATACGACACAGATACCATCACATCGCCGCCATCGCTACAGCTTCTTCCACGTCAACAGAAACCAGTCTTGATACACCGGGTTCCTGCATTGTTACTCCCATTAATTGTTCGCCCATTTCCATCGCGATCTTGTTATGGGTTATATAGATAAACTGTATGGTCCTCGACATTTCCCTGACCAAATCAGAGTAACGGGCGACATTCACATCATCCAGTGGGGCATCAACCTCATCCAACAGACAAAATGGCGCCGGATTGAGTGAAAAAATAGAAAATACCAGGGCAATCGCGGTAAGTGCTTTTTCTCCACCGGACAGCATATGGATACTCGAATTGCGTTTCCCCGGCGGCCTTGCCATTATCTCTACGCCGGTATCCAGCAGGTCTGTACCCGTCATCTGCAGATATGCATGACCACCACCAAACAGCTTTGGGAACATCTGCTGCAGTTTGCCATTAACACTGTCAAAGGTAACCTTGAAGCGTGTCCGCGTTTCCATGTCGATCTTTCTGATCGCATTTTCCAGAGTACTCAATGCCTTCTCAAGGTCTTCATTCTGGGCATCAAGATACTGTTTTCTTTCTGACTGAACACTGTATTCATCCAATGCTGCCAAATTAATCGGTCCCATGCGATGAATTCGGTTGCTGATGCTATTCAGATCATTCTCAAACGCTTCTGCGTCAGCGTCTTCGGGCATGCCGGCTATCACTTCTTCCAGATTGGATTTTTCCTCATCCATCTGCTCACGAATGGTACTTTGGCGAATTTCCAGTTCCTTATGGTCAAGCTGAACAGAATCAAGTCTGTTTCTGACCTGTTCCAACTGTGAATCAACTCCACTACGTTGACGCTCAAGATCCCTGATGCCGGACTCAATCGTCTCAATGTTTTGCCGCACAGTTGCCAATTCGTTTTCAACCTGCAGTCTTTCGGCAAGATTTTCTTCCAGTTCCAGTCTCAGGTTTGCCTGCGGCGCTTCATTTTCACGGATGGATAACTGTAATGAGTCCCCGCGTTCAGTGAGTTCCTGCTGTTGCTCAGTCAGTCGGGAAACCGCCTGTTCCGCTGAATCAATCCGTGATTCCAGTGACTGCATTCTCATTGCCAGCGCATGCACAGATTCCCGATGTGATTCTGCCCTGGCACGTGCCTGATCCAGTTCCTGCAGAAGATCATCGTGCTGCCTCGATAATTCAGCCCTCTCTTGATCATCGTGCTCTATCTGATCCAATGCATGCTGCAATTCAGTCCTGGCTGCACTGAGTAGAGTTTCGTCCTGGCTGAGTCCGGCTTTACAGGATTGAAGATCATTCCTGGTACGTTCAATATCAGCCTTTCTCTGGTCCGACCGCATCTGTTTGGCGGTCAGCTGCGCCTGCGTCTCCGAGATCAGTTTTTGCTGCTCTGCCAAGCCGTTCTGTTGCTGATTCCAACTGGTTTCCATCTTCGCAAGGTCTGAGACTTTTGCTATAAGTTGCAGAGATTGACTGGCAGTTTCATTCTGCAGAATCTCAATTTGCTGATCCAGTTCATCCAGCTCCGTTTGACGACGTATAACACTGCCGTCGGTGTCCATATCTTTTCTATAGCACAACCAGTTGGACCCCAGCCACAGACCATCACGGGTGACCACTGACTCTCCCTTTGCCAGCGAGCCATGCATTGCCAGCGCCTCTGCCAGACTATCTGCCGTATGAATGCCGTGCAGTAACCCGGTAACATCAATGTCTCCGCTGACCCTGGCAGCGAGTTGCCCGATGTCGGCTGCTGCGGCATCCGGTTTCCCGTTTGATATGAACTTCAGGGAACCACGTGAGAAATCATCCAATAGACTCTGCAGTAAGCTGGATTGGTCTTCCCCGACAGGATCTGACGCTTTGTTATTTTCTTTTTCCGTGTCCAGGAGAGCACCCACAGAATCAACACTGGACACACAGACTGACTGCAATGTTTCACCCAACACCGTTTCCATTGCCAGTACCCAGTCATCCTCGACCTTCAGCTTCTCGACAAGTCGGGGGTTTTCTGTCAATCCATGATCACTCAACCAGTTTTTTTCAGCCTCTTCCTGAAGACCCAGCGCTTCTCTCTGCAACGTTTCCAGCGATTCCCTTCGGCCCAGTATCCGCTGCAGGTCCGCACGTTTTCTGTCCAGTTGATCGCTTAACCGGGTGTTTTCATCCCGCTGTTGTTCAATCTGTTCCATCAGTGATGCCGAAATGTCCCGTTTACTGGTCAACTGCTCTTCCTGCACCGTCTGCAATTCCTCCAGAGGGCGGATTTCTTCATCGTCGGTCAACTGCAGCAGTTGCTCCATTTCTGCATTCAGGAGATTGAGGCGTTCTGTTGCCCGCTCAATGTTCTGTTCAAGATGTTCTATTCTGGATTGCTGAACCTCCCCCAGCTTCCTTGCTTCCGCTGCCGTATGGTTAAAGTCATCCCAGGTCTGCTGCCAGTTTTGTACGTCTCGTTCCACTGCAACAAGACGACTCCCGGAGGACTCTTCCAGTTCATGAACACGCTGATATTCTGGCCTTACATCCGCAAGTTCCCGTGTTAATTCCGATACCAGATGTTCATCTTCTTCAAGATTGGCTTCTACTCTGGTCCTGGAAGCTTCTATCTGTTCCAAATCCTGAAGCTGTTGTTCTGTTGTTTCTTTCCGATATTGGATTCCGTCTTCAATACGGGCGATTTCCGTACCGATATTGTAATACCGACCCTGTATTTCGTTACTTTCATCCGTCAGGTCCACAAGCACCTGTCTCTGCTGTTCCGTTTCTGCTTCAATACGCCTCTGATCAGCAATATACGATTCCTGTTCAACGATAAGACTATTGATGCTGGCTTCCCTTGCCGCTGCTTCTGAACCGATTGCCAGATAACGCAATGCCATGATACGGGCTTTGATTGTACGTTGCTCACGACGCAATCCGGTGTAACGTTCCGCGGCTTTCGCCTGACTCTTGAGGCGATGTAACTGGCTGTCGATTTCCTCACGCAGATCATTCAGACGCTCAAGATTCTGACGTGTATGGCCTATCCGCCTTCCGGTTTCCCGGCGTCGTTCACGGTACCTGGATATCCCCGCCGCTTCTTCAAGATACATCCGGAGATCTTCCGGTTTGGCCTCGATCAACAGGCTGATCATCCCCTGTTCAATGATTGAATAGCTGCGCGGTCCCAATCCGGTCCCAAGAAAAATATCTGTAATATCCCGGCGACGGCACTTGTGGCCATTCAGGAAATAACCGGATTGACCGTCGCGGGTAACCTTGCGCTTGATGGAGATTTCGCTGTAGTGGGCATATTCTCCTGTCAACCGGCCATCGGTGTTATCAAATTGCAACTCTATGCTGGCCTGGCCAACCGGTTTTCTGGTTGTTGACCCGTTGAAGATGACATCCGACATGGACTCACCCCGGAGGGTTTTGGCGGATGATTCACCCATGACCCAGCGCACGGCATCAATGATATTGGATTTACCACAGCCATTGGGACCAACGACAGCACATAAATTACCGGGGAAGGGGACTGTTGTAGGATCTACAAAGGACTTGAAACCTGCGAGCTTTATTGCCTGCAATCGCATCGTTATATCACTACTCCAGTTCCCGCATATGAATACGCGCGGAATATCCGAGAATCAGTTATTCTAATACAAATGTGACACTTAGATAACATAAAATTCAAAAAAATTCTACATCTGACCCCATGATAAGCATTCTTTTTGTCATTTTCCTTCTGATTTTGCTGTTTGTTGCCGGTCCCCGACCAAAACTGCAATCCGAAGCACCACAGACAACTGTCCCATCAGGTCTTTCCCTGACGCAGTTGGACAACTGGCTGCAAGAATCTGAGGCAAAAGTCTGTAATCTGATTGCGGATACCGAGGCAAAAATCATCTGGGCAGATTCAATGAATCCCTTGATGACACCCCTTAGTTATCTCTATGTCCATGGTTTTTCGGCAACCAGGCATGAAACTTCGCCGGTGACGGAACGTCTTGCATCGGCTTCCCATGCCAATGCCATCTATTGCCGTCTCGCGGGTCATGGCGTCAAACCCGGCATGGATGCCAGTGCTGAAGACTGGCTGCAGAGTGTCACAGACGCCTGGCATATTGCATCCGCGCTCGGTGAAAAAGTCGTTATTATCGGCACCTCGACCGGCGCAACTCTGGCTGTCTGGCTGGCAATGCAGGAATTTACCACTGGGAGGATTCACGCGATGCTGTTCATGTCACCCAATTTTGGCATCAGACATCCTCTGGATTTTCTCCTGACCTGGCCCTGGTCTCCCAAATGGATACATTTATTTATCGGCAAGGAGCGCATCCGTGAACCCGCAAATGAACTCGAAGCCACATTCTGGACGCATCGATATTCGACCCTGGCAATCATTGAAATGCAAAAGACCATAGACTGGCTGAATAAAATCGATTTATCGTCCTGTCGAATTCCCCTGGCTACCATGTATATGAAGAATGACGATACCATTGATCCGGTGGCTACAGTTCGCGTTCATGAGGCCTGGGGTGCGGATTTCAAACAACTGATACCGGTCACCCTTGACGGCGACCGGCAGCAGCACGTCTTTACCGGCTACATTACAGCGCCGCACAGGGTCGATTGGTGCATTGAACGCTTTAATTCTTTCCTGAAGCAAATTGAATCCTGAAATAGTAGAGTAGGCTTATGGACATCCTGAGGTGAGTGATGAATGACCAGGAGATAAATCTGGATTTTGAACGGGAAAACCGGACCGGTCTGGCAGAAGCGGTGTTCTGCGAAGGCAAGAGTGCTGCACAGCTCGATTCGATCTGTCAGAAAATTCGGGAAGAACACAAACCGATGCTGTTCACCAAACTCAGCGAAGATCAATTCACCCTTGTCGATACGACTCATCCCGGACTGCTGGAATACGACCCTGTTTCTCAAACAGCATTCCGCCTGCCTGCCGGGATGAAAGAAGGCGAACCGGTAGCCGTGGTGACCGGCGGCAGCTCCGATGTACCCGTTGCCAGAGAAACTTCCCGTACACTGGCCTACTACGGCTACCGCTGTCTTGAAATCGATGATGCAGGCGTCGCCGGTTTATGGCGGATAACCAGCCGTCTGGAGCAACTGAGAGAAAAGCAGGTGGTTATCTGCATCGCCGGCATGGATGCCGCACTACCCACCGTTCTCGGAGGATTGATTCCATCGGTCATCATTGCCGTACCGACTTCTGTAGGCTATGGCATGGTCAAGGGTGGCGAAACCGCACTGCGCTCTCTGCTGGTCAGTTGCGCCCCGGGCATTACGGTGGTCAACATCGACAATGGTTATGGCGCCGCCTGCGCCGCAATACGGGTGCTTAACAATTTGCCGGGGGTGGATTGAAGAATGGCGCCATCAATCTGGCGCGCCCGGTGCGATTCGAACGCACGACCTTTGGCTTCGGAGGCCAACACTCTATCCAGCTGAGCTACGGGCGCTGTTTATTGAAATGCCGATTATAACGCATGGAAGTCCAGGTCACTTCACTTCCAGGGTGTCTATCAGAAAAGCACTCCCGCGCTGGTAGGGTTCTATGGACACAGTCTTCAGGTAATCGCTGAACCCATGGGCAGAAAAAATGCGATTCACAATATTCCTGGCTTCATCACCGTAGTCGCTCTGCGGGTCTATGGCAGCACTGGTTTCAACCTGAACCGAGATTTCTTCCGGTCTTACACGACAACGTACTCCTTTAAGAGGAAGATACATCTGCAGACTCTGCCACAGCGCCTGCTCGGTCTTGTTGATAACCGGCAGCATATCGACATTGATTGCAATCCCCGTCGTCACTCTGCTGGAAAGACACGGTGCAGCCGGCAGATCCTGCAGATCGTACAGTTTTAACGTTCCGGCAATTGCGCGCAGTTCCTCCTTGTTAATGTCTGCCTCTACATAGGGATGGACCACATTGTGCTCTTGCGCAGCTGTCAACCCCGGCCGGTAATCACCGAGATCATCCATATTGGTTCCCGATGCCACCGTCAGTGAAGTCCTCCCGGTGAGCGTGTCATAGAGATGCGTTTTACAGTAGTAACAGCGATTGGCCGGATTGGCCACGTAATCAGGATCTTCCACTTCACCAGCATCAACGATCTGCAGATTCCATCCTTCCTGATCAGCATAACGTTCTACCCGCGCAGTAGCCTGATCCGGCACTGCAGGCGACACCGCGTGAAAGACTTCGGTCCGGGGGTCCACACGATGCGCAACCACTGCCAGTGTCATGCTGTCGACACCACCACTGGCGGCGACCGCAAACGGACCTTGAGCTTTCAGGTATGCCGATAATTTTTCCAGTTTAGTCATTATTCTGGTCCAGTGCCTGAATCTCCGCCTGCCGGCGAACATCTTCCCGATGCGTAATACTAACAGTTTGCAGATCATCCATCTCGACCTTTACCGTTCGACCACCCGGACGGTCTGCTGTTTTCACCCGGAAGTTACGGCCATCGTGATTAACAACCGACTCCTCACGACGAAGAATTGCCCGGTCAACACGTTGCCGCCGTATCCCCAGTGTAGTGGTCTCCCGGAAACAGGTTTCAGTCACCTGTGTTTCCATATCAACGGCAGCCAGAACCCGAACACAAGCGCCCTGCCGGCCTTTCTTGCCCAGATATGGCATTTGTATGACATCAAGAACACCTTCTTCCATCCTGATGCGCTGCAGCGCCACCGCGAGTGCCTCGGGTGTCTGATCATCAATTTCAAATTCCAGTTGCAGAACCTGATCGGTAATCCAGCTTTCTGTACTTGCTGACACGAATACCAAAGCCCGCACCACGTTGGAAATTCCCGGAAACCTCCTGGCGCCAAACCCGGTACCTGTATGTTTCAGGACGACCCCACCGGGGGTACCGTGATCAGGGTTCAAATACTTCAGGATGGCAGCACCGGTGGGAGTGATGCGCTCCCCTTCCACGCCGTCGTCATGAAATTTGAATCCTTTGAGAATTAGACTCGTTGCCGGCGCCGGTATTGGCAACATGCCGTGAGCGGTTTTTACCTGACCCCTGCCAAGAGGAATGCTGGAAACACTCCAGCCGGTCACGCCGGTTTGCGTAATGAGGTGAGCGGCACACACGATATCAGCAATAGAATCCCAGGCGCCTATCTCGTGAAAGGCAACTGCATCAACTTCCTTGCCATGAATACTGGCCTCTGCCTCGGCAATTATCCTGAAAATA
The DNA here is from genome assembly GCA_026713185.1 of Gammaproteobacteria bacterium. Classification (GTDB taxonomy): domain Bacteria; phylum Pseudomonadota; class Gammaproteobacteria; order Pseudomonadales; family Azotimanducaceae; genus UBA7455. The sequence goes on along the minus strand of JAPOOX010000045.1, from coordinate 1,837 downwards.
CCGAGTGCAGCCTCACAAGTGGCAGCATCAAGCCCGGACTCACTCAGGATAGACCTGATTTCCGAATAATGCCGATGGTAATGAGACTCTGCGTCCTTGTCCGGGTGAACCGTAAAATGCGTTCCGGTAAGCACACCATCGTTCTTTTCTTCGGATGCAAGATGCACCAGATTGCAGAACCCGGCATCGACCATAACCTGCTGCAGCAGGGGAGTCTGATCTGGAAAACAGTCCAGCATCACACTGATAAACATATCGCCGGAGAGACCGCCGACAAGATCAAGATGTATATGCATTAATGGGGATCTTACACACTAAGCAAGCAACTGGTGCGTTGGTCCACACAGGTCCGCAACAGGAATACTGTGTGTACACGCATCTCTGCAAGGTGACCCATCGCAGGAAAGGCAGGGACTGGCATTGTGTGCAAGCTGGCCATACTCTGCCTTCGCAAAAGCAAAGTCGCCATAGTCCGTTGCATACATCCGGGTTCGCAAAACATCCGGAATAGAGACGTTATAAGGACAAGCCCCTTCGCAATCATTGCAGGAATGTCTGCAGTAGCTCATATCGGTTAATTGAGCATACTGTCCCAGCAATTCCATGTCAGTTTCGTTTACCGCAAGCCCGCCCGACCCGCCAAGATACTCATCAATGAGATCAGTCGATGTCATGGAAACAATGGCAGCATCCACATTCTTATTGCCGAGTACCCATTTAAATGCCGCCTGGGAGTAGGTTGCGCCATCCTTTTCAAAGGGCCGCATATCGTTCAACCTGGCGCCCCGCAGAACCTTCATTGCAACCACGCCAACCTGCTTTTCTTTTGCCAGAGCCAGGGCATCGGGAAGTGTCTGCTGATTGGCTACAAAGTCGAATCCCTTGGTGAACTGCTCATAAAATGATGGATCTTCACCGAAGTTGGTTGCAATCAGCAATGCATCCACCATGTCCTGTTCAACCGCATATTTGACGCATTCCGTCAGTCGACCGGCATGACCGGAAATGCCGGAAAACCGTATCTTCCCCTGTTGTTTGGCCCTGGCTACAAATTCGAACCATTCCGGGTTTTTCAACCGTTCAATGTCATTCACCGCATGATTGAAGAAAATATCCACATAGTCCGTGCGCAGCTTGCGCAGGCTATTCTCCAACGTCTGCATAATTTCACTGGCCGGGGTATCTGCGCCAACATGCTTTTTGGTTGCCAGGTAAACGCGGTCTCTGTCATCCTTTAGCGCATTGCCGATCACACTTTCCGATACCCCTCTGGTGTAGCCTTCCGCGGTATCGTAATAATTGATTCCCATGTCCAAAGCATGCCTGACCAGGCGCTCCTCACCATTTCTGAGGCGGGAGGAACCGAAAGAGATGTCAGAAATTTTCAAACCGGTTCTACCCAGCGTGACATATCGCTTGACACCCTGCTCTCCTGTAACACCTGTCCCGGTATTACCAGTTGCAGACTGGATGGACAGACCTGTCGCCAGACCGGTCATGGCTCCAAGACGCAAAAGGGTACGACGCTTAATCGAATTTTTATTCTTCACAACAGGCTCCTCTGTTTTCACCCGCATCGAAATATTAATACCATGCAGGGATGTTATGGAGCATTGCAGGGACTTTGTCAATGGAAGAGTGTTTTTGAAACAGGCAAGATGGTGTATTTGGATTCTCTTGGTCATGTTTGATGAGGGCTTGTTTCATTAACGAGTGTGTTCGCAGATGGCTTTGGGGCATTCATTTGCACCAGCGTCTGCGCGTCCCTCCCGGATTCCCGAGCTTCCCCCGCATGCCTGTAGTCATGCTCCTCCAACTCGGCGCTCCGACATTATGC
>JAPOOX010000178.1 GCA_026713185.1 Gammaproteobacteria bacterium | reverse complement strand
CCATCTGTAATAGCCATTGCATTGGCGTCGATGTACATTTTGTTTTTAGCATCACCATCTGTAATGGCCTTTGCATTGGCGTCGATGTACATTTTGTTTTTAGCATCACCATCTGTAATGGCCTTTGCATTGGCTGTAATGGCCTTTGCATTGGCGTCGATGTACATTTTGTTTTTAGCATCACCATCTTTGATGGCCATTTTATTGGTGTCGATGAGCTTTTTGTTGGCTTCATCACCATCTTTGATGGCCATTTTATTGGCCCCGATTTTATCATTGATGCCATCGGTACCATCGATTTTCTCATTGATTTCGTCGATTTTATCATTGATGCCATCGGTGTCATCGGTACCATCGATTTTCTCATTGATTTCGTCGATCTCCTCTCCCAGATCACGTACTACCGCATTAGGATTACATAAGGGGTTATCATCATCCTGGGATACGCAACCTTGCGCCTGGACAGTCACAGTACCCAGACTAAGCACCATACCCAAGAGTATGGCAAGAATGTAACGTACTGCATTTAGGTTGGTAACTTGTTTTTCAATCATTATTAAAACTCCCTTAAATCAGGTTCTTAAAAAGTACGCCAAGAGTTTTGCACTAATTTATCGGTAGTACAAGTGGATTTGATGAATTAATACAAATTTATAATCGATACAGGCTGATTAATTAATTCTCTGGCACAATTATCGTCATAATAACATGTAAAATCCAATGGTTCTATTGAGTGAGGTTCATTCGTGCATTGTCCGTTTTGCAGCGACCATGAGACTAAAGTCATCGATTCCAGGCTTGTCGCTGATGGCGACCAGGTGCGGCGGCGCCGTGAATGTTTGAATTGTGGAGAGAGATTCACCACTTTTGAATCTGCGGAACTGGTGCTGCCAAGAGTCATCAAGAACAATGGAAACCGCCAGCCCTTTGATGAGGACAAGTTGAGAAACGGTTTGTTGCGAGCTCTGGAAAAACGACCGGTAAGCCTTGAACTCATTGATTCCACCATCAATCGTATTAAACATCAGTTGCGTGAAACAGGTGAACGTGAGATCAGGACACGGGTCGTCGGCGAACTCGTCATGCAGGCACTTCGCGAACTGGATGATGTCGCCTATGTCAGGTTTGCATCTGTGTATCGAAGTTTTCAGGATGTTGAGGAATTCAAGAAGGAAATTGATCGGTTAGGCAAGGCGCAACTGCAAAAAAACCTGTTCCGTAAGCAGACATGAACGATCAGGCCTTCCTTGCCCGGGCCCTCCGGCTGGCGGAGAAAGGAATCTATACGACGCATCCCAATCCGAGAGTGGGATGTGTGTTGGTCCGGAGCGGCAGGATCGTTGGTGAGGGGTATCATCTGAAGGCCGGCGACGAACATGCCGAGGCCATGGCTCTGCGCCATGCCGGTGTCTCTGCCCGCGGTGCTACTGCCTATGTGACATTGGAACCATGCAGTTTCCAGGGCAGGACGCCTTCCTGTGCACGTGCACTGGTTGAGGCAGGTGTCGAACGCGTGGTGGCAGCCATGGAGGACCCTGATCCTGAGAACTCGGGTGCGGGATTCAGAATACTTAAAGATGCCGGTATTGAAGTTGTGACACCAATGCTTGCGTCATCTGCCAGGCGACTCAATCCCGGCCATATAAAAAGACATGAGTCCGGCATTCCGTTTGTACGCTTGAAGCTCGCCATGACACTTGATGGGAAAACGGCGCTTGCCAATGGTGAAAGCCGGTGGATCACTGGTGTGAATGCCCGCAGAGATGTGCAGAGATTGAGAGCGCAAAGTTCGGCTATTGTGACAGGTGTCCAGACCATCGTTGATGATGATCCCCGCATGAACGTGAGAGCGACAGAACTGGACCATGAGCATGCCCAGCTCGCGGCGGTTGTTCAGAGAAAGCTCTATGTGCTGGATTCCCGTTGTCGAATCCCGACTGGCTCAGTGGTTCTGTCTGACCCGAATACGGTGATTGTCTGTACCCGTCCGCCGGAGAACAAATATCCGGCGCCAGTCGAAATCATTGATCCGGGAGAAGATGGACGAGTCGACCTGAGGGTGTTTCTGGCCTTTCTGGGCGCATCTGATTGTAATGAAGTATTGTTTGAATGTGGAGCAACCCTGGCCGGAGCACTGGTTCAACAACGATTGTGCGACGAAATTGTGATCTATGTTGCGCCTTGTTTTATGGGAAATGATGCCCGGTCATTACTGAATCTTCCTGAAATTGGTAAGATGGTTAATCTTCATCATCTCGAAATAGCAGACATACGAATGGTGGGGCGGGATTTTCGCCTGACAGTAAGGCCTGACTCTCACCAAACATGACGAAGAAAATCCAGGTAAGCTGGCCAGTTTGCTCCGCGACAGCGGCAGGACGAGTTTTTGGCGCGCTGAAGGCTCCTGATGATCTCAAATGGGAACATGACAGATGACAAAGATAATTGAGGGGAACTCTCTCAAATGGGAACTTGACAGATGACAAAGTTAGTAGAGGGTAACTCTCTCAAATGGGAACGTGACAGATGACAAAGTTAGTAGAGGGTAACTACTTAGCCAATACAGGAAGGTTTACCATCGTAGCGGCTCGATTCAATGAGTTTATTGTGGATAGTTTGCTGGAAGGAGCAATTGACACGCTGAAGCGTCTCGGTGTTGCCGACGCCAATATTACTGTGGTCAAAGTACCTGGGGCGTTTGAATTACCGTTAACTGTTAAAAGAATTGCCCAAAAGCGGCAGTGTGATGCCATCATTGCACTGGGTGCGGTTATTCGTGGCGCCACACCCCATTTTGACTATGTCGCCGGTCAGTGTGCCAGTGGCATTGCAAGAGTCTCTCTGGATGAAGACTTGCCGGTGGTATTCGGTGTGCTGACGACAGATACCATTGAACAGGCTATTGAGCGGTCCGGAACCAAGGCTGGCAACAAAGGGTCGGATGCCGCGATGGCGGCGATGGAACTGGTCAGTTTGTTCCGTCGTCTTGAATAACTCCCATCTAACATGACGAAGAGAATCCAGGTAAGCCGGCCTGTTTGCTCCGCGACAGCGGCAGGGCGAGATTTTGGCCCGCTGAAGGCTCTCATCAGTATGCACCGGGTGGGTTGTCTGCCCGGTACATCATGAAGACTTAAGCAGGCCTGTTGATGAATGCCGTCCATGGGAAACCCCGTAGTAAAGCCCGTCGAATTGCCTTGCAGGCTTTGTATCAAATAGAAATGACGGGTGACCTGGCAGGTGTTGTAAAAAGTCAATTCTGTTCCGATCATAATAAGCAGAACATGAAAGGAACAGATATCACGTACTTCGAGGAATTACTGGACGGGATTGACCAGCACAGACCAGAACTGCTTGCAACCATTTCTCCTGTTCTTGATCGTTCCCTGGACAAGCTGGACCAGGTCGAGAAAGCCATTCTGCTGATCGGCAGTTATGAATTGTTGCATCGGGCGGACATACCGTATCGGGTATCCATCAATGAAGGCATAGAACTTGCCAAACAGTTTGGCGCAACGGAGAGTCACCGGTATATCAATTCGATCCTTGATTCTCTCGCACAACAAAAAAAGTCGGATTGAATCATGTCTGAAGGCGAGTTTGAGATCATCGACAAGTACTTCGCGAACATTGGCTGGCGTAGTGATGAGGTGCAGCTCGGACCGGGTGACGATTGCGCCCTGTTGAAGGTTTCCCAGGGCAATCAGCTCTGCGTCTCTACGGATACATTGTTGTCAGGTGTCCACCTTCCGGTTGGCGTGGCAGGGGATATTGCGGCACATCGCGCCCTCGCGGCGAACCTCAGCGACCTTAGTGCAATGGGCGCCAGACCACTTGGGTTTCTCATCGCCCTGACATTGCCGGAGGCGGATAGTCAGTGGTTGGAGTTGTTTTCACAAACGATTTCCAGGTTATCGCACCAATACAGGATTCCGCTGGTAGGCGGTAATCTGTCCCGCGGGCCACTGTCGGTCACCATGACGATCATGGGAACGGTACCGGAAGGCAGCGCGTTGACCAGAAGTGGCGCCCGGGTTGGGGATGCTGTCTATACGACCGGTTATACAGGCGATGCAGCAGCGGGTTTGCGTATTGTAACGCAGGGCCGTGAGGGACATGAGCAACTGGCCAGGGCATATTGCCATCCGATGCCCGCTATTGAAACAGGTCAGTCATTACGGGGAATCGCATCAGCCTGTATCGACATATCGGATGGTCTGCTTCCAGATCTTGATCATATACTTCAGGCGAGTGGTGTTGGCGCGATAATTGAACTGGACAGGCTGTCCATCTCTTCCGCATTGCGTGCATTTGCCAATACCGGGGACCTCCTGGAATTTGTTCTTGCCGGTGGTGATGACTACCAACTGTGTTTCTGTGCACCTCCGGACCGTCAAACATCCATTCTGGATTTGTCGCGTCGTACCGGGACTCTTGTCACCAGAATCGGCAATATCGTAACGGACAGGGGATTGTGGTTGCTGCATCCCGACGGTCATAAAACGCTTGCGGAAAGTCGGGGTTATCGCCATTTCTGACAGTCCTGGAATCAGGGAGACTTTTTCGGACCCGATTTATCTGCTGGTATCGGGATTTGGCAGTGGATTGGTCAGGAAAGCGCCCGGTACGTGTGGTTCCCTGGCAGCGCTGTTGCCATTCCTGCTGCTGACGCAATTTCCACCCTGGCTGTATCTGACCTGTGTAGCCATTGCCTTTCTGTCAGGAATATTCATTTGTGGTGTGGCTGTAAAACGGTTGAAGGTGAAAGATCCATCCTGGATCGTATGGGATGAGTTTGTCGGTTTGTGGATTACGCTGTTTCTCATGCCGCAGGGATGGCATTATCTGTTGCTGGGTTTTCTTCTTTTCCGTTTCTTCGACATTCTGAAACCCTGGCCGGTAAACTACTTCGACAGAAATCTTGATGGTGGGTTGGGCATCATGATGGATGATGCGGCCGCAGGTGTGTACGCGTTTACAGTATTACAGTTGACCGCTTCAGGCGTGCACTTATTTCTGTAGTGAAGTCTTCTCCGATAACTGTAAAATCTGTCGGTAAATGAGGAAGTTTTATGTCTCTGGTTTATGTTGCATCGTGTGGTCTTCCAACGCCGTTTGGTGAGTTCACATTGCATGGTTTTGAAGATATGGATACCGGTAAGGAGCATGTTGCCCTGGTGTTGGGGAATGTCAGTGCCCGGGACAATGTATTATGCCGGGTTCATTGCGAATGTCTGACAGGGGACAGTCTGTTCAGCATACGCTGTGACTGCGGCTCTCATTTACATCTCGCCATGCAGAAAATTGCAGAGGAGGGCGCCGGTGTCATTCTCTATCTGCGCCAGGAAGGACGTGGTATCGGGTTGATCAACAAAATCCGGGCCTATGCTTTGCAGGACCATGGAGCGGACACCGTTGAGGCCAATGAACATCTGGGTTTCCCCCCTGATCTTCGGGACTATACGATGTGCAAGAGCATGTTCATGTATATCCAGGTGTCAAGGATTCGTCTGATGACCAACAATCCTGTCAAGGTAAATGCGTTGTCAAAACTGGGCATGGAAATTACCGAGCGTATTCCTCTGGAAACGGGATTGAATGATCATAACGCACGGTATCTCGCGACCAAGGCCAGTAAACTGGGTCATCTGTTCGGTAAGAAATAATTTCTGGCGGTCAGGTTCTTGAACGATTTTTTTCAGGTTCGGTTCCCGTTGCCAGCCTGCATTCGATGGCGTTCTGGATTCCCTGGCTGTCCAGACCGCATGCCGTGAGCATGTTTGCTGGTTTGTCCTGATGGATAAATTGATCCGGGACGCCCAGTGTCAGTATTGTTATCTCCAGTTCGCGCTCCCTTATCATTTCACTGACAGCAGACCCCGCACCTCCTGAGATGACGTTCTCTTCCACAGTGACCAGCAGAGAATGTTCATGCGCCATTCGGATGATCATCGTATGGTCCAGCGGTTTGATGAATCGCATATCAACCAGGCTTGCATCGAGTTTTTCGGCCACTTCCCTGGAAGGATTAACCATTGAGCCAAAGGCAAGGATGGCAATATCCTTGCCGTTTCTTATCAGGCTTGATTTACCAATGGGCAATGCCGTCATTTCCCTGGTCACCGGGATACCTGGTCCGGCCCCCCTGGGATAGCGAACGGCGGCAGGCCCTTCATGGCAATAGCCGGTATAGAGCATTTGCCGGGCTTCATTTTCATTGGATGGCGCCATCAGTATCAGGTTGGGGATACAACGCATGAAGGACAGGTCGAATACACCGGAGTGTGTAGGTCCGTCTTCCAGAAGACCGGCGCGGTCGATGGCAAACAGGATGTTGATATCCTGTATCGCGACATCATGAATCAACTGGTCGTATGCCCGTTGCAGAAAAGTGGAATAAATCGCAACGACGGGTTTGGCGCCCTGTACTGCAAGACCCGCCGCCAAAGTAACGGCGTGCTGTTCTGCGATGGCGACATCGAAGTAACGGTCCGGATACTCTTCGGAAAACCTGATCAGGTCAGAGCCTTCCCGCATGGCTGGCGTTATACCCACCAGTAGTTCGTCCCGGGCTGCCATATCGCAGAGCCAGTCTCCAAAGACATTCGAATAGCTTGGCAGGTTGGATTTTTTTTGAGGTGTTTTTTCTATTTTCGAGAGACTGTGTGAGCCGATTGGCGATGCCTCCGCCGGACCATACCCTTTGCCTTTCCGGGTGATGACATGCAGAAACTGTGGTCCCTTCAGGTCCTTGATATTCTGCAGTATATTGATGAGATCTTTCAGGTCGTGCCCGTCTACCGGTCCCATATAGTTGAGGCCAAGTTCATCGAACAGCGTCCCCGGCACAACCATCCCCTTCATATGTACTTCTGTTTTCTTTGCCAGTTCCCAGGCATGTGGGATTCTGCTGAGGATTTTTTTACTGCCTTCGCGCATGGACAGATACAGTCGGCTGCTGAGGATGCGGGCAAAATATTTTGCCAGGCCACCGACATTACGTGAAATGGACATGGCGTTATCATTCAGGATAACCAGCAGGTTTGCTTCAACATCGGACACATGATTCAGTGCTTCGAAGGCTAATCCGGCGGTCATGGCGCCATCGCCGATGACCGCAATAATTTTCCTTTCCTGGTCCTGAAGCCTGCTGGCGATTGCCATACCCAGGGCTGCACTGATGGAAGTGGAAGAATGTCCAACGCCAAAGGTGTCATAGGGACTTTCGTCTTTGACCGGAAAAGGAGCCAGCCCATCAGGTTTCCGCAGCGTATGCATCTGTTCCCGACGACCGGTCAGTATTTTGTGGGGATAAGCCTGATGTCCCACATCCCAGACAATGAGGTCCTCGGGAGTGTTAAAAACATAGTGCAACGCCAGTGTCAGTTCGACGACACCGAGTCCGGCGCCGAAATGACCGCCAGTCTGGCCGACGGTATAAATCAGGAAATGCCTCAATTCTTCAGCTAACTGTTCCAGTGCTGATTCATCAAACTGACGCAAGTCCGAGGGAATTTTAACCTGATCCAGAAGGGGTGTATCTGGTCTTTCGACGGGTATGTTATTGAACATGAAGTTGGTCCTGATCCCTTCCAGCGCTTTGGTTGATTTTATCACCATTTGACAACATGGCATGTAGTGCAATCATGTTAGCTGCGCGACAGCGCGGGGCGAGTTCTCCTAGTGATTCCTTGTTGCAACAAAGCCCGCCAGTTGCTGCAGAGGTCGGGCTCCGGGACCCAGTTTCATGATGCTGTCATTGGCGGTATCGACTATTTCCTTCAGACTACGGCGGGCAACATCAAGTCCCAAAGTAGTCACGAAAGTAGATTTTTGATTTGCGGCATCTGATCCTCGTGGTTTACCAATGTCCTCGTCTTCACCTGTGGCATCAAGAATATCGTCCCTGATCTGAAATGCCAGACCAAGGGCAGAACCAAATTGCTCAAGAATCTCTTGTGTGTTGCTGTCAGCGCCGGCAATCATACCGCCGAATTCCATGGACAGACTGATGAGAGCCCCGGTTTTAAGGAGGTGCATCTGTTCCAGTTGCTGCTTGTTGATCCGTTTGTTTTCGTAACTCAGGTCCAGTATCTGCCCTGCGATCATACCGGCGCCGCCGATCGCTCTTGTCAGACCGCCAATCATACGCAGTCTGACCTCGGGATTGAGTTTGTCGTCTTCGGCAAGGATTTGAAAACCCAGAGTCTGCAGGGCATCACCAGCCAGAATAGCAGTCGCCTCATCGAATTTTATATGACAACTCGGTTTGTTTCTGCGGTAGTCATCATCATCCATGGCTGGCAGATCATCGTGAATCAGGGAATAGGCATGCACCAGTTCGATGGCCGCTGCCGGCGAATCCGCCACTCCAATATCGGCGCCCAACGCCATGGTACTCAGGTAAACCAGTTGAGCCCGGATGCGTTTACCGCCATTGAGCACGCTGTAACGCATGGCTTCCTGCAATTGTGGAGGAGCATTGCATTGATCCAGATGCCAATTCAATTGAGCGGTATTTCGTTTCCTGAGATCCGGAAAATCAGTCATCCTGAAATGGATGTTCTTCGACTGTACCGTTTTTCTCCAGCAGGAGTTTGACCTTCTGCTCGGCAGTCTTCAGCGCCTGTTGGCATTCGCGTGTCAGCTTTATGCCCTCCTCAAACGTTGTCAGGGAGGCTTCCAGGGTCAAATCGCCTTTTTCCATTTGTTCAACGAGCTGTTCAAGCCTGGCGAGCGATGCTTCAAAGGGGTAGTGGGTTTCTTCTGTCATGGTTTCATGGATTCTGCTAATAGGAAATTGAGGTTGCAAGAGTCTTCCAACGGCCGTTTTCAACAACGGACAGGACTGATTCGTCTACGCCTTTATGATCACCGGGGCCGAACGCAATGCGATAGCCGAAAATGTCAGTGTAATCCGTAATCTGTTCAAGGGCCTGAATAAATGACTCTATGGTCAGCACGGGTCCAGCCTTTTCCAGTGCCAGGACCACAAGATCAGCGGCACGATATCCCTCCATGGCGGGAATGCCCGGTTCTGTACCAAATCGGGATTCATAGTCATTCCACCAGTCGATCACGTTTTGAGGAAGAGTATCATCCTTGTACAGTTTGGCGATGTGAACAAAGGCGTGATATCCCTCTCCAGACCCGCTCTGTTGCTCGGCGATGACCTGACCGTAAGCGGCATTGTTGCCAACGAAGGTCGCTTCAAATCCCATTTTTCGCGCTGTCTCCAGTATCAGAATGGTATCTCTGTGTGCGGTTCCCATCAGCACAACATCACAACCGGCGTTCCTGAGCCGGATAAGGCTGGCGGTAAATTCTGTCTCACTGGGTTTGTAGGCAGAAACCATGGCCAGTTCCCTTCCCATTGATTTGAGTTGGTCCTGAGCGCCTTCGAGGATTTCCTGCCCGTAATCGGAATCATGATGGATAACGCAGGGTGTTTCCTTACCCCGCTCCATGAAGTACTTCACGCCGGCACGGATTTCATAATAATAAATGCCGCGCTGGGTAAATTTCAGGTCGTGATAGGGTTCCACCATTGATCGGGCGCCGGTAAGGGGAAACAGATTGGGTATGCCGGCGCGAAGTTGTTGTGTCAGGACTGCATTGTTGGTGGGTGTACCCAGATTCAGTACCATGGCAAAGACCTTGTCTCGATTGATCAGCTTGTTTGCCGCCTGAATGGCTCTGGGTATTTCATATTGTGTATCTTCCACTACAAAACGTATCTTTCTGCCATGGATGCCGCCTGCTTCATTGACATCATCAAAACGCATACGTGCACCATTGATTGAACCGACACCCCATATGGCTATATTACCGGTGAGATCGGTATGGCTTCCAAACACGACCTCATCATCAGTAACACCCCGGGTCGTTGGTGATTCACTGTCGTCAGATACCGGATTCAGTTCCCTGGTCTCATTACCGCCACAGGAGATGAGTCCGGTCAAAGCGAAAATTAACCAGTATTCAGACCAGTATTCAGACCAGTATTCAGATAAGTGGCGTTTCTTTATCCATGCAAGAGTCATGTTGCTGTCCTGTCCGGTTGATACATCTTGTTGACCATATCTGCATATTTCTCATTCACTACCTTGCGTTTGAGTTTCATGGTTGGCGTGAGTTCTTCATCTTCCGGGTCCAGAAGTTGATCGATCAGACTGAACTTCTTGATTGTTTCCACTCGGGCAAATTTCTGATTCACCTTTTCAATTTCCTGCCAGACCAGATCCTGTATTTCTGTAGTGTGACACAAACTGGTGTAACTGGTGAATGGTACATCGTTGTCCTGGGCAAATTTAGTGACGTTTTCCTGGTCGATCATGACCAGGCAGGTCAGATAGGGCCGCTTGTCGCCCACGATAACGGCATCTGAAATAAAGGGAGAGAATTTTAACTGGTTTTCGATTTCGCTGGGTGTGATGTTCTTGCCCCCGGATGTGATAATAATGTCATTGATCCGGTCTATGATATAGACAAATCCATCTTCATCCAGGCGGCCAACATCTCCTGTATAGAGCCAGTCATGTTGAATGGTATCCGCGGTTTTTTCAGGTTTGTTCCAATAGCCTGTAATCACCCCCGGACTCCTGATCTTGATCTCGTTTTCTGCCGACAATTCGACTTCTGCATCTTCAGTAGATTTTCCAACACTGCCAATACGCAGCGCATCCGGCCTGTTGGAGGTAACGATACCGGTGCATTCTGTTTGACCATAGACCTCGTACATGGGTTTGCCCAGCGACCAGAACCACTTGATGAGTTCCGGGGCGACAGGCGCTGCTGCAGTTGACAGGATACGGCAGTTGTTGATACCCAGCATTCGACGGATATTCTTCAACACCATGTGTTCCGCAAGAAAGAAAAGCAAACGTTGTACCAGGGGTACAGATTTCCCCTGTAACCTGAATAAGGCCACATTCTCTCCGATTGCGATGGCGCAGTCATAGGCAAATCGACCCAGAGCAGTACCTTCCTTGAGCATGATGGCGACTGTGCTGTACTGTTTCTCCCATACCCGTGGAACAGCAAAGTGCAGGGTCGGCGATATTTCCTGCAGATCCTGAATCATTGTTTCCGCATCCTCGACGAGATTGATGACAGAGCAGGATTCCAGAACGAGTGAAATATAGAACACCCGCCCTGCAACATGAGCGAGTGGCAGAAACGCCAGTTGCTCGTCTTTTTCAGAGACGTTGTAGATGCGTTGCAGGGTCACCATCATATACATCATGTTTCGATGGCTGATCATGGCGCCCTTGGGTGGTCCGGTGGTGCCGGATGTGTAGGTCAGTACCATCAGGTCTTCCGGGTCGGCAGCGTGGATTTCCTGTTCCCACACTTCTGGATGTTCCCTGGCGAAGTTCCTGCCCAATTCGAGTAATGCATCAAAGCTCATACACATTGAATCATCGAGGCGCCGCAGTCCCTCCATATCGAAAATAATGATTTTTTCCAGGGTTGGCGTGTGTTGACGCACTTGCAGGACCTTATCCAGTTGTTCCTCATCCTCTGCAAAGTAGAAGCGGGTGCCACTGTCGGTAATGAGATATTTTACCTGATTGGGTGCGTCAGTAGGATATACACCGTTAGTAACGCCACCAACACTGACAATGCCCTGGTCCGCAAACAGCCATTCCTTGCACACTTCCGAGGCAACAGAACAGACATCACCCCGTTTAAGCCCCAGTGCAATCAACCCGAGACCGGTCAATCGTGCGTAATCACCGTATTGGCTCCAGGAATATTCATTCCACAAACCGAAATCCTTTTCCCGCAGGGCAACCTTGTCAGGATACTGTTGCACCCGGTTCAGAAACAGTTCCGTAACGGTACGGCAATGATCAATGGTGACCACAGGTGGTGATTGAGAGAGATCAATGTGGTGTTCAGCCATTGGGATTACCGCCAGGTTTTCCGACGTTTCCAACGTCTTCCACCGCGTACACCTTCATCCTTCAGACCCAGGTAGAATTCCTGTATGTCCGTAGATTCGCGCAGACGTTCGCAAGTGCCTTCCATCACGATATGCCCCAATTCCAGGACGTAACCAAAATTGCCAATGTCCAACGCCATCCCCGCATTTTGCTCCACCAGCAGAATGGTCATTTCCTGTTCATCAACCAGGCGTTTGATAATTTGAGTGATTTCCGACACCAGCCTGGGTGATAACCCCAGCGAGGGCTCGTCCAGCAGCATCAATACGGGGCGCATCATCATCCCCCTGCCGATGGCCAGCATCTGTTGCTGACCACCAGAAAGATAACCTGCCTGATGACCATGCTTCTCCTTCAGGACCGGGAAAAAATCGTAAACCATGTCAAGGTCTTCCTCAACGTGCCGGTCCGTTCTTGAGTAGGCGCCCATGATGAGATTTTCATTGACTGACAGGAAAGGGAAAATTTCCCGGCCTTCCGGCACGTGGCCAATGCCCAGTCGGGCAACCCCGTCGGGGTCCCACTTCTGTATTTCTTTTCCGTCAAACCTGACTCTGCCCTTTTGTGGGTCCATCGCCCCGCAGATGGTTTTCAGCACAGTGGTTTTACCGGCGCCGTTGGCGCCGAGTAACACCGTGATACCCTGTGCTTCTATCTGCATACTGATTCCACGGATGGCCATAATGGGGCCGTAACAGGTTTCTATATTGGTCAGTTCCAGAAGGCTCATCAAAAGTCACCCAGATATGCGCGCTTCACTTCAGGATTGGATTGAATGTCGTCAGGTAATCCAATAGCCAGACACCGACCATCCGCCATGGCCATGACCTTGTTGGAACTGCGTAACACCAGATTCATGTCATGTTCAACCATGATGATGGTCACACCCAGTTCCTCATTGATATCTTCAATCCAGTAAGACAGGTCTTCCTTTTCTTCCGGATTCAAGCCTGAAGAGGGTTCGTCCAGCAGCAACAACCTGGGCTTGACACAGAGTGCTCTTGCCAATTCCACCATTTTACGGACGCCGTAAGGCAGGTTTCCGATGACCTGATGCCGGTAATGCTGCAAATCAAGCAGGTCGATGACATCTTCCGCTTCCTTGCGGAACGCCATTTCCTGTCGCCGCACCGCTGGTGTGAACAGAAATTCCGATACCAGGTTGGTTTTCCTGTATACATGTTTGCCGATCAACAGGTTCTGTAACACGGTCTCATGCTCGAACAGTTCTATATTCTGAAATGTTCTGGCGATGCCCAGTTCGGCGATGTGATGGGGAGGTGTTGCAGTGATGTCTCTGCCTTCAAATTGGAGTGTACCTTCATCGGCATCGTAGAATCGGCTGATGAGATTAATGAGTGTGGATTTCCCGGCGCCATTAGGACCGATAATACTGAATACATCCCCGTTGTTAACATCAAATGAAATCCTTTGTACGGCGAGTAAACCACCGAAACTCAGTGACATTTCCGACATCTGCAGGATACTCACCGCAGTCTCTCTGTTCGCAGGTAGGACTTCTGCCTTTTGTGAGCGGCCTTGCGGTATAGTGGAAACTGTTCAAAGTAATGCCTGAATTTCAACCAGCGACCGTATATCCCATGGGGTTCGTAAATGAGAAAGAGCACTAGTATCAGTCCAAAGATGCCCGGTTCCAGACCGGGTATCCGGGCAATTGCCGTAGGTAGGAAATCACGCATAATGGCAATTATCTGGGGCAAAAAACAGATAAAAACGGCACCATAGATAACACCATGCAGAGACCCGAGACCGCCGACAACAACCATGATCAGTAATTGAATGGAGATCAGCAATGTAAAGCTGTCCGGCGCCAGATATCCAATCCTGTGGGCAAGCAGACTACCTGCCAGTCCGGTGAATCCAGCGGAAATGGCGAACGCCAGGGTCTTCGTGAAGGCCAGGTGTATGCCCATGCTCCGTGCCGGGATTTCCGAGTCGCGAATCGCGCGCATGGCTCTGCCCATGGGTGATCGCAGAAGATTAAGTGCAAGCAGCAGGCAAACCACCAGAATGCCAAGACACAGATAGTAAAATGGTACCGCATCGTAGAGTTCAACACCCAGCACCCGGGGCAGTTCAACCGCCATACCACGAAATCCTCCGGTCACCGAAACCCAGTGTGTCAGGATTTGCTCGACGATGCTGGCAAATGCCAGTGTTGCGACAGCAAGATATATTCCCGTCATGCGTAATGCAGGGATACCGATCAATCCGCCGATCAGGGCCGAGAAGAATGTCGCACATATCATGGAAACGACAAACGGCACACCGACCGCCAGCAGACAGGCATGGGTATAAGCTCCGATAGCCAGGAAAGCCGCATGTCCCAGACTCACAAGCCCCGTATAGCCCACCAGGATCATTAATCCAATGCCGGAAATAGCGTATATGAATACCAGTGACAGCTCGCCGATATAGAATGTGTCAAGCAGTGCAGGAGCAATCAGCACGGACATTACAAGCAGGCTGTACCAGAATATCTGCCCCTCATGCTGAAACAGTCTGACATCCTGTTCGTAGCTGATTTTTTTGATAAACCGCATGATCAGACCTTCTTTTGCTGCATGGAGGCAAAAATACCCTGCGGTCTGATCAGCAACATAAGGAGCAGAACCACATAGGCCGAAACATCGGAAAATCCGGTAGGCAAATAGAGCCCGGCAAACTGTTCCACGATACCAATGATCAATCCGCCGATGATGGCGCCGGGAAGGCTGCCGAATCCACCGACGATAGCAGCGGCAAATGCCTTGATGCCTATAAACCCCATCAATGGACTGATCAACGATACCGGTGCAATGAGAATGCCGGCGACAGCGGATATAATCGCTGACAGTGCCCAGACCAGCGAATATATACGTTTGACCGGTACTCCCAGATAGTAAGCTGCGAGTTGATTCTGTGATACCGCCTGCATGGCGATACCCAATCTTGAGAACTTGAAAAACAGAAACAGAAATCCACAGATTAGCAGTGTGCCGAGAATGATCACTATATTCTCGTATCCGACGATTACTTCCCTGTAGCTCAGTACGCCGCCTGCATAGGGCGTTGGTATTGATCGTGGTTCGTTACCCCAGATGGCGCCAGCAACGGCGCGAATAATGAAGCCTAGTCCAATGGTCAGCATCAGTACGGAAAACGGCGGTTCTCCGATCATGGATCGAAGTATGGTCCGCTCCAGGAGTGCTCCCAATGCAGCCATGGTGACGATGGTTGCCGCGAGTGCAATGAAGAAGTTGAATTCAAGAATACTGATATAGGTGAAGGCAAAGAAGGCTCCCAGCATCATGATGTCACCCTGGGCAAAGTTGACCATTTCTGTTGCCTTGTAGATCAGTACAAAGCCCAGCGCAATCAGGCCGTAAACGCAACCTTGCGAGGTGCCGCTGATCAGAAGTTGAATGACTTCCATGGGGTGTTCTTACTGATCCTGTTCGGGGGACAGTTTACTTAATTGGCTATCCGGGGGACAGTTTACTTAAATCAGGGTAGCTATATAGGGGGTCAGTTTACTTAATGGAGGCTGTTCGCAGATGGCTTTGGGGCATTCATTTGCTTCAGCGTCTGCGCGTCCCTCCGGGATGCCCTCACCTCCCCCGCATGCCTGTAGTCATGCTCCTCCAGCTCGGCGCTCCGACATTAGGCTTACGCAAACGAACACCCCAAAGCCATCTGCTGTGGGTTGGATGTTGTACTTATTGGATAGATCGTTTCGTTAACGAGGCTGTTTGCAGATGACGTGCATATTATTGGGAATTTGTTTCTGGGTAAGAACAGGTTATGCTATCGACACGAAATGGATTCCAGGAGAAAGCATGAAATATTTAACCCCTCTGTTGTTGTTGCTGTTTCTACCCACTGTCCTTGCCGATGGGCAGGCTGAGTATAAATACCGTGAAGGAGTGATGGAAGCGATCGGTGGCCAGATGGCTTCCGTTGGGGCCATCATGAGGGGTCAGGTTCATAAGGAGAATCTGTTGATTCATGCACGTTCAATTGCCGAATTGGCCAGGATTGTGCCGGATATATTCCCCGAAGACAGCGCAGTGCGGCAGTCAGAAGCTCTTCCCGCAGTGTGGGAAAATCCTGAAGAATTCAAACAGAAGACAGAGGATTTCATTGCTGCATCGGATGAATTTGCCTCGGCGGTGGAAAGCGGCGAAGGTGTCGGTCAGGCACTGCAAAAACTGGGTGGGTCATGTAAGGGATGTCACGACGAATTCAGAGAGGAACACTGATTACCAGGCCCAGGTGACCAGTGCGTAAACCAGTGCACTGCAAATCAATATCAGAATTATACCTTTGGCTATTTCCAATCGGAGCAGTGTGGGAGGTTCCTTAATATCCAGCTTCTTTATGCCGTTGATCATGGGTAATACCAGACGCTCGTTCCTGACTATCCGGTGGAACGCAATGGCGGTCAGATGCAGTACAATCAGTCCACCGATCAGCCACTTGTTCAATTTGTGAATCCCGGTGAAATCCCGGCTGGTCTCGTCCGAAACCAATGGGACCAACGGACCCTCCAGCAGGATGTCATCATTGGAGAATAATCCTGTTATCGCCTGTACAAGCAAAATGGCAAGCATGGCGATTATACTGAGTGCCCCGAGAGGATTATGACCGGGATAGCTTGGCGAATCCCTGTCAAAGAGTTGATGAATGCTGGTGTAAACAGCGCGAGGTCCCTTCACAAATTGGGTAAACCTGGCGTACTTTCCGCCGATGAAACCCCATCCTATGCGAAAACAAATACATGCCAGCACCGCATATCCACACAGCATGTGGTAATCCATCTCCGCAATGCCGCCATTCAGGCCGGTGTAAAAGGAAACGCTCACCAGCAACACCAATGTCCAGTGAAAGAGTCTTGTCGGAATGTCCCATATGCGCACTTTGTTCATGTCAGTGGTTTCCTGATGAGTCAGTGTTAATGGAGGTCCCGGTACACCGGGACGGCAAAAAGGCTCGATACAAAAATAATCAGACAGATGGCAGATGCACCAACGGCCCACTGCGGCCCGACATAGTCTGCCAATACACTGACCGGGTAGACACTGATGGACAGTATGGACATCTCCAGCATGTAGATACTCATAACCCGGCCCCGATAGCTGTCACCGACATAGGTTTGAATAAGGACATTGGAGATCGACATCCGTGCGGCCTGACCGAAGCCTGTAATGAAAAGCAGAAAGAGTGACAACCAGTAATTTGTCGACAGTGAGAACAGTAACAGAGACAATCCCACCAACAAGGAGCCGTTAAGCAGGACTCTGGCGCGATGGCGATTGGGCAGATTGGCGATGATCAACGAACAGAGTAGAGAGCCAACTCCAGATACGGAAATCATAAGACCTAATCTATCAGGTCCACCATCGAGGACATCCTTGACAAATCCCGGCAACAGCATGAAATAAGCCATACTGAAGAAAACAATCACAAAATTGCAGCCCAGTAACATGAGAATGACCGGTGTGCGAAGTACATAGGCAAAGCCATCGGAAATTTGTGATAGCAGGGTTTCCTTGGACATTGCAGTTTCAGCTCTGTCACTTACCATCACTTTGAACAGTAAAAGTACAGAAACCAGATAAAACACTGTTATCAGGATGTAGACCCATTTTGCCGGGTCAATATTGCCGTAACCTCCGCCCAGTGCCGAGAGTAATCCACCGGCAAGTCCAGGTAGCAGCAGGCGGGACGTATTCATGCCGGAAGTCGACAGACCAATGGCATTTGTCAGCAGGTCCAGCCCGACGACATCCTTGGTGAGTGCCTGGCGAGAAGGCATCATGATGTTCATGATGATGCCCTGTAATACTGCGGCAGTGAGTAAATGATAGAATGAAAGCGCGTCAACGATTATGAAATAAGCCATTCCCAGCGTAACGCACGCGTTGGCAGAACTACCGAATTGCAGAACATGTTTTTTTTGCCTGACCCGGTCTGCCAAGACGCCTCCCAGGGGCGCGCAGAATAAACCCACTACCCCACCGGCAGCGGTCATCCATCCAAGTTTCTCGTAAGAATCCGTGATTTCAAATACCAGCCAGCCGCGAATGAACATCTGTATATTCATCGAAGCGTAATCACTACACAGTGCACCCAGGAACCATCGAAAATTGACAATGCCAAAAGATTCAAAGGTACTTCGCCAGCTTTTTTGCCTGAGATGGAGGGCAGGTTTCTGGTCAGGACGAATCTGATCGTCACTCATGCATTCAATATATCAAACCTGGCGCCAGCTTGCATGTCAGTCACCACAATGTGCATGTATGGCTGATCCTGGAAGATTGAACGAATGCTGCAAACAAGTCTCGGAAAGCGTTATAGACAGGTTTGCTGTATCTTAAGAATTATATTTACTGCGGGAAGATTATGAATCTGTTATCCATTGACAGAATTGAACAGTCCATCAATGGGCATACTCCAGAGCGGCTCAGCGTGGGAGAGGATACGCGGCAGGCGGCAGTAGCCGTAATTCTCAGGGATAGCGGGGAACAGACTGAGGTACTGTTTATTCTTCGGGCTACCAAACAGGGAGACCCATGGTCCGGTCATATGGCATTTCCGGGAGGCCACAGGGAAGATCAGGATACCAGTCTCCGCGAGACGGCGGCACGGGAAACCATGGAAGAAATTGGACTTGATTTGAGTCATGCAGCCTTTCTGGGGGAACTGGATGCTGTACGAGCCAATCCCAACAGGCTGAAATTCGATATTGTAGTGACGCCATTTTTTTGTGTTCTACATCATCAGGATATCAGTTTCAGTCCCAATCATGAGGTGGCTGATGTGCTGTGGGGGTCACTGAATGAAATGTACAGTGGGTCCTCATTCACCACTTGCCGGTTCGACGTGCAGGGAGAGAAGCAGACATTCCCCGGATACGATGTTGCAGGTCAGATCGTGTGGGGGCTGACATACCGGATTCTGGACAGCTTTTTTACCATGATGGACCCCAACTGGGTGTCACATGATCAGCAATTCCAGGACAGGTCCAGCGAAACTCCTGCCTTGTAAGGCGCCAGAGCAGGAATCCCACGACGGTTCATCTGTGTTGTTCGTCTGGAGAAAAGTGTTCTGTAATCAGATCTTTCATGACATCAACATGCAACGCTGTCGCGTTCAGAGCCTTGACATATTTGAATGCTGAACCTCCGGCATTGAGGAAAATCTCCCGGTTCATAATTTTGATTTCTTCCAGCGTTTCCAGGCACTCCGTTGCAAAACCCGGGCAGATGACAAGTACACGATCAATACCTTCTGCAGGCAGCCGGGCAAGTGTTTCGCTGGTATAGGGTGTCAGCCATTCGGCAGGACCAAAGCGGGACTGGTATGACAATCGCCACTGGTTCTTACCCAATCCAAGATGATGAGCCACGAGTTCTGCGGTTCTTTCGCACTGGTTTGCGTAGGGGTCTCCCTGGTCGGACTGAGCCCGGGGAATGCCGTGAAATGAAAACAGCAACAGGGTCTCACTGTTCAGAAAGCGGCGGCAGCGTTCAACCGATTTTGCAAGGGCATGAATATAGCTTTCCTGATCATGGTAGCCGTCGATAAATCGAAAGGGTGGTGATTCTTCGTGTCTGAAGTAATCGGTAACCTGATCGTAGCACGCACCGACAGTGGCATTGGCATATTGAGGGAAGAGTGGCAGGAATAGAAACCGTGTAACGCCCTGCTGTTTCATTGCTTCAACTGAATGCCGGATACCCGGTGAACCATAGGTCATCGCAGGACGTACCATGATACTTTCACTCTGCAACTCCTTCCCTGTGGCAACCTCAAGAGCACGTTCTGTTCGTCCCGACAGGGCGTACATGATGATTCGCAATGGACTGTCTTTTCTACCCCAGATCTTCCGGTACTTGCCGGCAACTGATTGCGGACGGACCCGGAGTATGAACAGATACAGAACAGGTAACCAAAGCCACCTTGGTAAATTCACCACCCGCGGGTCAGACAGGAATTCTGCAAGATACCGGCGTATCGCTTGAGTGGTTGGCTGGTCCGGTGTGCCCAGATTGAGCAGTAATACTCCCAGTTTACTGTCTTTCACTGTGCGGGATCAGTCCCGGTCAAGTACCTTAAGTTGCCTGTGAGGCTGTCCGGGAACCGCGACCGTAGCGAGGGCGAGACCGATTGAGTCATATTTTTTGGTTATTTGAGGCGAATATTGGACATATTAAACGAAAATAAGCGGAAAATATGGCTAACCAGGCTTGTCCGGGAACCGCGACCGTGGCGAGGGCGAGACTCCTGTATACCTTATCTGGACTCGTAGCCTTCTTCTTTTTCCTCTTGCCGGATGTTGGTGGAATCAATTACAGAAATCGTTATATCGTCTCCCTCGGCAGCATCCAGCGTCTCCGCTGCGTTGGCTGCATTCCTGGCAATACGCAGCTTCCCTTCCCAGTTGATGAACGAAATCCAGAAGCCCTGTTCCACATCACCGTAGGTTTCACCCAGATGAACGATGATCAAAACTTCCTTGTGCATCAATTCAAAATCATCTCCTGTCTGGAGGTCAAGTCGGTCCAGGTCCTGCTGGGTCAGCGTAGTTTCAATATTGCCGTATTCCCCGGCGATTTTCTTGATCTTTCCAGATGCAGATGACGCCAGAACAACTGCAGGGGCCAGACAGCAGATCAGAGCAAGCAGGGTTTTCATTCCTGACTATCCTTATTTTAAAGCCATACTGCCCTGCATTAAATAATTGGCAGTGAGAATTTGCAACCTGGTTGGCATTCACAGTGTACAGGCGAAGATCCCGAGGCATTCCTGGTTATTCTGGTTATCAGGTGCTGATCACAGTGGAGATTTCAGTGGGAGGGTCAAAGCGACCCCAGTTTACCCCGTAATTTCTTCAGGGCGTTCTGTTCCAACTGACGGACACGTTCCGCTGAAATACCGAATCGGTCAGCCAGTTGATGCAGGGTGAGTTTTTTCTCAGACAGCCAGCGGGCAGTAATAATTTCCCGTGCTCTGCCATCCAGGTCACCAAATGCATTCATCAATCGTTTGTGATCGTGGTCAAGTGAATCCTCGGCTTCTACCAGTTCGCCTGGATCATGGCTGCTGTCTTCGAGATATTGAACTGGTGAAATAGAGTCCTCATCGTCGTTTTCAGGCAGATCAAAGGATTGGTCACGGGAGGCAAGGCGTCCTTCCATCTGGCGAACCGTGTGTGGTTCAACACCCAGTTCATGGGCAATGTCATGCACCTCTTGTTCATTCATCCAGCCAAGTCGCTTTTTGGAACTGCGCAGATTGAAGAACAGTTTTCGCTGGGCCTTGGTCGTTGCAATCTTGACGATGCGCCAGTTCTTCAGAATGAATTCATGCATCTCTGCTTTTATCCAGTGCACCGCAAAGGAGACCAGCCGGACCTTGAATTCCGGATTGTAACGTCTGACTGCTTTCATCAGACCGACATTGCCTTCCTGGATGAGATCGGCCTCCGGCAGACCGTAACCAGCATAGGAACGAGCCACGTACACCACAAACCGGAGATGAGCGAACACCAGTTGACGGGCGGCCTCAAGGTCGTCTTTTTCGAACAGACGGGTGGCGAGTTCTGCTTCCTGTTCCGCAGACAGCATTGGAACGGAATTAACAGCCTGAATGTATGCCTCCAGATTGCCGCCAGGTGACAGAAGGTTCGTCGGTTGTATGTCTTTACCCAAAAGTTAACCGGATGTGTTGTCAAATGGACTACGAATTTTAGCACTCAAACGCCTTAAGTGCCAATGAAGTGACTTACCATTACTTTCATTCAGTGTAAGTATTATCTAACCCCGGGTGTAAGTCATTCATCATCAGCCCGGGGTTAATCACTAAGCGTCATCAAACAAAGCGGCTACGAACTGCTCCGCGGAAAACGGTCTGAGATCATCAATCTGTTCCCCGACACCAACAAATCGGATGGGCAGGTCCAATTGTCTGGCGATGGCGAAGATCACACCACCTTTGGCGGTACCGTCCAGTTTGGTGAGCACAATACCACTGACTGCCACTGCCGCAAGGAATTCCCTGGCCTGCGATATGGCATTCTGACCTGTCCCTGCATCCAGCACCAGCATTACTTCGTGAGGAGCGTTTTCATCCTGTTTGCCCAGTACACGGCTGATCTTGCCCAGTTCATCCATGAGATTCTTTTTGTTCTGCAACCGACCCGCGGTATCCGCAATGAGGACATCACAGCCTTTTGCCCTCGCCGAAGCCAGGGCGTCGAAAATGACCGAGGCACTGTCGGCGCCCGTGCCCTGCGCTATGACAGGCACATTGTTTCTTTCACCCCAGATCATCAGTTGTTCAACTGCAGCAGCCCGGAAAGTATCGCCTGCAGCAAGCATCACTGATTTTCCCTCATTCTGGAAATATCGGGCCAGCTTGCCGATGGTCGTAGTCTTGCCGGCGCCGTTCACACCCACCATCAGGATGACAAACGGTTGTTTGTCTGTATCCAGCTTCATTGGTTGTTCAGAGGCGCTCAGGATATCCGCAAGTTCTCTCTTCAACTGACGGTAAAGTGCTGTTGAATCACCAAGTTCCTTCCTGTTAACCCGATCTGTTAATCCATCAATGATCTCCCGGGTGGTATCAACGCCGACGTCAGCCAGCAGTAATGCGATCTCTATTTCTTCAAGTAAATCCTGATCGATTTGTTTTTCACCCAGCAACACTCTTTCCAACCCGGTCACCAGATTAGTCCGGGTTTTTCCAAGTCCCTGTTTTATCCGACTGAAAAATCCCGGCTTGCCATCCACCGCCGCTTCTGCAACATTATCTGCCATCAATACCTCTCGCGATTGCCCATCTGTCTGCATGCAACCGACAGGCGCCTGAATTGAATCTGTGAAGTCATATGAGTAACAATGATAACGACAATAAGCTGAGAATTATCGGTGGAAACTGGCGTCGCCGCAAAATATCTTTTCCTGAGGGGAATGATATCCGACCAACACCTGATCGTGTACGTGAAACACTGTTCAACTGGCTGCAATTTGAGATCTCTGGAACCCGGTGCCTGGAGTTGTACGCCGGCAGTGGAATTCTCAGCATGGAAGCGTTTTCCCGTGGTGCTTCTCACATCACGTTGGTGGAACAATCAAGGATAATCTGCAGTCACCTGACACAAACCATGGGTCAACTGGGTGTCCGGAACGATCAACACAGCATCGACTGTACCCGCGCACGGGATTTTCTGACAAGTCCCGCGTTAATCCGTTATGACATTCTGTTTCTGGATCCCCCGTTCGACAGCGATGAGCTGGAAATAGTTGAACCCCTGATCCCCGGGGTTTTGCATGACAACAGCTTTGTTTACGTGGAAAACAGCAGCAGACCAGGACATACCTTTGCCGGACTGACAAGAAATCGTGAAGGTAAAGCCGGGAAAGTGTTTTTTGCGCTCTACAGGTGACTTTTCCCGATAACATGTTCATTATGACGCCCTTTTCAATGTAAAAGCTATGATGACTACAGTCTTGTACCCGGGTACTTTCAATCCTATTCATAACGGCCATACCGACCTTATACAAAGAGCTGCCGGATTGTTCGACAAAATAATCCTCGGTATTGCCACCAGCCCCCAGAAGTCACCGAATATTCTCAAGGTGAGAGTAGAACTTGCAGAAGCTGTGCTTCAGGATTTACCCAATGTTGAAGTCAGAGGATTCAATTCTCTTACGGTAGACTTCGCCAACGAAGTGAATGCCCAAATCATATTGAAAGGTATTCGGACGGTAACCGATTTCGAGTATGAATTTCAGATGCTGGGTATGAACCGGGTGCTTCAGCCTGGTCTGGAAACCGTTTTTCTCGCACCTTCCGAACGTTATTCGTATATTTCGTCAACACTGGTAAGGCAAATCGCCTCATACGGTGGTGACATTTCTGAATTTGTCCATCCCCTTGTCGCCGAGGCATTGAAAAACGGTACTCTGACCTAGAAGCCTTCAGCGACCAAAATCTCGTCCTGCCGCCGTCGCGCAGCAAACAGGCCGGTATACCTGGATTTTATTCGTCATGTTTGATGGGAGGCTGTTCAATCATCGCTGACAGTGTTGACAGAATATCGTACTTCTCCCGGATAACCTGATTTCCTTCAGCGGATGCCGACACTGCACACAGGCTTCGTTTCTGCGGCCATACACCGTGAGTTGCATGTGGAAATACCCTGGAGACCCGTCTTCCCGGACAAAATCCCGTAATGTGGTTCCCCCGGCAGAGATAGCTTCTGTGAGCACCTTTTTTACAGCATCTGCAAGACGCTGATAGCGTTGTTCTGAAATTCTCATGGCTGACCTGTCAGGTCGTATACCCGCCTGAAACAACGCTTCATTGGCATAGATATTACCCACACCGACGACAATCCGGCTGTTCATCAGGAACATCTTGACTGCTGTTCTCCGTTGCCGGGATTGCTGATAGAGATAATGACCGCTGAATTCATCGGACAGGGGTTCCGGTCCAAGGTTATCCAGCAATGCATGCGAGTCTCCATCCTGCAGCCAGAACATGGAGCCAAATCGTCGCGGGTCACGGTAGCGCAGTACAGACCCATCATCAAAACCGATGTCAACATGATCATGCACACCTGGTTCAACTGTCCTGGACATTACCCGCAAGCTGCCGGACATTCCCAGATGCAGCATCAGACGACCGTGGTCTGTTATAAACAGCAGGTATTTCGCTCGCCGATCAACGTCCCGGATGATCAACCCTGCCAGGTGCTGTGCTAATCCGGGGCTTACAGGCCAGCGCAGTTGATCCTGGCGGATATCCACCCAACTGACCTTTTTCCCAATCACATGGGGCGAGATACCCCGTCGGGTGGTTTCAACTTCCGGTAGTTCCGGCATGACTGCATCCTGCGTTTCGGGAATTCAGCAATATCACTTTTCACATGAAAGGACCAGTGTAGAATGATATTGTCAGGCGATGGTATTAATGAATGGTAAGAACTTTATCCAATCTGCCGCAAATTCAATATAATGGATAAAATCAAAGCCAGAGTGGTGGAATAGGTAGACACAGGAGATTCAAAATCTCCCGCCAGCAATGGTGTGCCGGTTCAAATCCGGCCTCTGGTACCATCCCCAATTTTTTACACAACGGGTAAAAAAACAGGCAAGGAATCCTTTCCCTGAAAAGATGTGTATTATGGTAATCCACGCGGGATGTCTGCTCGATAACCACAGGATAAATCCAGGATCAGGAGTACTGGTTGAGATTTTATATCATTAAACGCCTGATCGGCATGGTGCCAACCCTGTTATTGATATCGATGATTATTTTTGTCGTTATCCAGTTACCCCCGGGTGATATCGTCACCTCAACGCTTGACCGGATGCAATCCCAGGGTGTTGAAGTCTCTGCGGAACAAATCATAAACCTGCGCGCACAGTACAACCTGGATAAACCATTCGTCATGCAGTATGTAAGCTGGGTTGGCGGTTTTGTCATCGGCGACATGGGTTACTCCTACCTGTTCAGCAAACCAGTCAATGAACTCGTTTGGGAGCGCCTTGGGTACACGCTGCTGATATCGATTTCTGCGCTGCTGTTCACCTGGGTAGTCGCGGTGCCTGCAGGTATCTTTTCCGCAGTCCGACAATATTCGATCGGCGACTATCTGCTGACCACAGTCATGCTGGTGGGGCTGGCGACCCCGAGTTTCCTGTTGGCGCTCATCGTCATGTATGCCGGTTATGAGTGGTTTGGTATCAGTATAGGTGGACTGTTTTCTCCTGAATATCGCGATGTACCCTGGACCCTGGCGCGCGTAGGTGACTTTCTCAGCCACCTGTGGATTCCCATGATAGTGGTGGGACTGGGGGGTACAGCTTCGACCATGCGGATATTACGCGCCAATCTGCTGGATGAACTCCACAAACCCTATGTGGTCACTGCCCGCGCCAAGGGTGTGAAACCCCTGAAACTGCTGATCAAATACCCGCTCCGTATTGCCATCAATCCATTTATCAGCACGATTGGATTGTTATTGCCGGTGCTCATTTCCGGTGAAGCTATCGTTTCCATCGTGTTGGGTTTACCGACAACAGGCCCTGCCCTGATCGAGGCGCTGATCAACCAGGATATGTATCTGGCGGGCAGTTTCCTGATGTTGCTGTCAGTCCTTACGGTGGTTGGCATGCTGTTGTCCGACCTGTTGCTGGCCTGGGCCGATCCCAGGATTCGTTATGAGTGAGTTGGCTCTCGACACTCAACTGGAGGCGATATCGCCTGCGCGACTGGCCTGGATCAGATTTAAACGGCATCGACTGGCCATGGTCAGTGGTGGCTTTTTGATCTTCATTTATCTTACAGCCGCTTTCTGTGAGTTCGTCACACCCTATGGTACCGATACCAGGAACGTGCAGGCGATCAATGCCCCGCCAATGACTATCCGCTTCCAGATTTTCGACGACAAAGGCGACTTTCACCTGCAGCCATTCGTTTATGGCTATGACATGCATGTCAATGAAGATACCTGGATGCGCGAATATTCAGAGAATCCGGAAAAAATGTATCCCATTTACTTTTTCAGCAGTGGAGAGCACTACCAGTTGTGGAATCTGTTCGAAACCGATCTCCATCTCTTTACTGCTGGTGAAGAAGGCTACATCCATTTGTTCGGTACCGATCAACTGGGCCGGGATCTGTTTTCACGCGTGTTTTATGGCGCCAGGGTATCGCTGTCGATCGGTGTCGTGGGAGTCCTTTTGACCTTGTTCCTGGGAGTTCTCCTTGGGGGATTGGCCGGATACATCGGTGGTCTTGTTGATCGCGCCGTACAACGGCTGATTGAGGTACTGCAGTCATTGCCGACACTGCCATTGTGGATGGCGTTGTCTGCGGCTTTACCCGTGGCATGGTCACCGATTGGCGTGTATTTCGGTATCACGCTTATTCTGTCACTGTTTGGCTGGCCGGCGCTGGCACGGCAGGTGCGCGGCAAGTTCCTGGCCCTGCGGGAAGAAGATTTTGTCATGTCCGCCCGGTTACTGGGTGCGAGCAAAATGCGGGTCATATTCAAACATATGCTGCCCAGCTTTAATTCTCACCTTATTGCCACAGCTACCCTTGCAGTACCAGGAATGATCCTTGGTGAAACCGCGCTCAGCTTCCTGGGTATTGGACTCAGACCTCCGGTTGTGAGCTGGGGCGTGTTAATGCAACAGGCGCAGAACTATCAAGTGATTGTCCTGACCCCATGGCTGTTGATACCGGGACTGTTTGTAGTACTGAGCGTGATGGCATTCAACCTGCTGGGGGATGGACTGCGTGATGCAGTTGATCCCTACAGTACGGGAGGGCAGTCCTGATGTCAGACCCTGTACCTGAAGACAACGTACTTTCAATCCGTGATCTGGCGGTCGACTTCAAGACTGACATTGGCATGACCCATGCACTTCACGATGTCAGTTTCGATGTACCTCGTGGAAAGGTCACGGCCATCGTTGGCGAATCCGGGTCCGGCAAGTCGGTGACCGCCAACTGTATCATGCGGCTGATTCAGCCACCTGGTAAAATCGTCAGTGGGAAAATCGATTTTGCACCAATTCGTACAGATGGCTATGACATCGTTGCACTGTCCAATCGGGATCCCCGGCTGCTGGACCTGCGTGGAGATCTGATCAGCATGGTGTTCCAGGAGCCCATGACGGCACTGTCTCCTGTGTACACTGTAGGCAATCAGGTAGCTGAGGCGATTCTCTGCCACCGTAATGTCAGCAGGCAGGAAGCATGGCAGGAAGCAGCAGATATGCTGACACGGGTAGGGATTGGCGACGTGTCACGCCGGATACATCAGTATCCTTTTGAATTTTCCGGTGGCATGCGCCAGCGGGTGGTGATCGCCATGGCACTGGTCTGCCAACCCGAACTATTGATTTGTGATGAACCCACCACGGCGCTGGATGTCACCATTCAGGCAGAAATCCTGACCCTGATACGTGATCTGCAACAGGAATTTTCTAATTCTGTATTGTTTATCACTCACGACCTGGGTGTTGTAGCGCAACTGGCAGACCAGGTGGTGGTCATGTATCAGGGACGGGTACTCGAAATCGGCACAGTGCGTCAGGTACTGAAAGACCCTTTACACCCATACACCAGGGGACTGCTGGCGGCTATTCCCGGACTGGTGCAGAAGGGTAGTCGCCTTGAAACCATCGCCAGTGTCGTTGGTGATGCTGATCTCGAGACGCCATATCCACTGACTCATATGGCAGACGGCAGGCAGGTCAGCCTGTCACCGACTCTGCTTCGGGAAGCCGGTCATGAGTGAACCACTGCTTGAAGTGAATGGCCTCAGCAAATCGTTCGATGGCGTAGTAGCGGTTGAAAACGTGAGTTTTTCACTGCACCCGTCAGAAACGCTGGGCATTGTGGGCGAGTCCGGCTCTGGCAAAACCACCCTGGCGCGATGCATCCTGCGGGCGATAGACCCCGATGAAGGTTCTGTTCTCTTCAACGGTAATAATGGCTGGCATCAATTGCACAACATGACCGAAAAAGAACTGATTCCCCTGCGCCAGGAGATGCAGATGGTTTTCCAGGATCCATTTTCGTCCCTGAATCCACGGATGACTGTGCAGGAAATCCTGGAAGAACCACTGATTATCCATGGTATCGGGACTCGATCTTTGCGCCGCGAATCAGTCCTGGATATTTTATCCAGGGTACAGTTGGAGCAGGATGCACTGACGCGGTATCCACATGCTTTTTCCGGAGGCCAGCGCCAGCGAATCGGCATTGCAAGAGCTTTGATCCTGAAACCGAAACTGGTTGTCTGTGACGAGTCCGTTTCAGCACTGGATGTCTCCGTACAGGCCCAGATCATCAATCTTCTGGAGGACCTTCAGCAGGAACTGGGTCTCACATATTTGTTTGTTGCTCACGATTTGAGTGTGGTCCATCACATATGTGACCGGATTCTCGTCATGCACCAGGGTCGAGTGGTGGAGCAGGGCCCGGTTGAAACGGTTTTCACCGATCCACGGGAAGACTACACACGTTTACTGTTGTCAGCGATACCATCACCTGACCCTGATATACCGTTACAACCACTCGACAGGCAAATGCTGGGTTTGTAACAAATTTGACGCTATGGTTTCGATATGCGATTTTATCGTGCATGATGTATTGTGATGAACCGGTACAACTGAATGAATATGACAAGAGATTGGGCTGACTATGGGTAGATACATTGCACGCCGTCTGTTTCTGCTGATCCCAACCTTGATTGGCATTGTCACACTCAACTTCTTCATCGTCCAGCTGGCTCCGGGTGGCCCTGTTGATCAGATGATCATGACACTGACCGGACAGGATACTGACGTTACCAGCAGGATTGCCGGTGCACAAAGCGGACCACAGGTGGGCGATACTATCGAGACCCAGTATAAGGGAGCACAGGGTCTGGACCCGGAGTTGATAAAAGCCATTGAAAAGCAATTTGGCTTTGATAAACCCATCCACGTTCGTTACTTCATGATGTTGCGGGATTATCTGGCCTTCGATCTGGGTGAAAGCTACTATCAGAACCGGCCAGTGTTCGATTTGATCAAGGAGCGTCTGCCGGTATCGATCTCCCTGGGTTTATGGTCGATGCTGCTGGTGTACATCATTTCCATTCCGCTTGGCATCACCAAGGCTGTACGTGACGGAACGCGGTTTGATGCGTGGACCAGCGGTGTGATTTTTGTTGGTTATGCGGTACCCAGTTTCCTGTTCGCGGTATTTCTCATCGTATTGTTTGCCGGTGGCTCATATCTGGACTGGTTTCCGCTGAAGGGCCTAACTTCCAATAATTTTGAGAGTCTTTCACTGTTTGACAAAATCGTGGATTACTTCTGGCATCTGGTATTACCGGTAACAGCTTTAACAATTGGTGGTTTCGCTACCTTGACGATGTTGACCAAGAATTCGTTCCTGGACGAGATTTCCAAACAGTATGTATTGACGGCAAGGGCCAAAGGCATCAATCAGAAGCGTGTGCTGTACGGTCATGTATTCCGCAATGCCATGCTGATCGTCATTGCCGGATTCCCGGTAGCTCTCGTGGGTGTACTGTTTACCGGCGCCCTGCTGATCGAAGTCATTTTTTCTCTGAATGGTCTGGGATTACTCGGATTTGAAGCCGTCCTGCGACGTGATTATCCCATCATGTTTGGTACGTTGTACTGTTTCACCTGCATCGGCCTGTTATTGAACCTGGTGGGTGATATCACCTACACACTGGTTGACCCGCGTATCGATTTCGAAACGAGAGAAACCTGATGACCGATACGACTGTCACACCGCCTACAGATGGCTACGTAAGGGATGATACATTGCTTCCCCGCTGGCAGATGTCACCGCTGACCAAACGTCGCTGGGCCAACTTTAAAGCGAACAAACGTGGTTACTGGAGCCTCTGGACTATTGGCACGTTGGTTTTTTTGAGTCTGTTTGCAGAATTCATCGCCAACGACAAGCCGTTGATGCTCAAATATGAAAACGAATGGTATTTTCCGGTACTCATCGCCTACCCCGAAACTGAATTTGGCGGTGTGTTTGAAACTGAAGCAGTGTATAGCTCGTCTGCAGTCAAGGAAATGATCAGGGATGGAGATGGCTGGATGATCTGGCCGCTCATACCTTTCAGTTTTGACACTATTGACCTCGAAACGGAAGGTGCGGTGCCGGAAGCACCCAGTTCCAGACACTGGCTGGGCACCGACGATGTGGCCAGAGACGTGACAGCAAGAATTATCTACGGTTTTCGTCTGTCTGTATTGTTTGGCATCTCCCTGACCTTCTTCAGTGCCATTATCGGTATTACCGTGGGTGCGACACAGGGATACTTTGGTGGTCTGATAGACCTGTTTGGTCAGCGGCTGGTGGAAATCTGGGCCGGATTACCTGTCCTGTTCCTGATTATTATCCTGACCAGCCTGATCGAACCGAATCCTGTTGCACTGCTGCTTCTGTTATTACTGTTCAACTGGATGGCTCTGGTGGCGGTGGTACGCGCCGAGTTCCTGCGAACCCGTAACTTCGACTACGTGAATGCAGCAAAGGCTCTGGGGGAAAAGGATTTCACCATCATGACCCGGTATGTTCTGCCCAACGCCATGGTGGCAACTCTGACTTATCTGCCATTTCTGCTCAATGGCTCCATTACTACATTGACATCGCTGGACTTCCTGGGATTTGGCCTGCCAGCCGGATATCCGTCCCTGGGTGAGTTGCTGGCCCAGGGCAAGGCCAATATTCAGGCGCCATGGCTGGGTCTTGCCGGATTCTTTACGCTGTCAATCATGCTGACCCTGCTTGTTTTTGTTGGTGAGGCTGTTCGGGATGCCTTTGATCCCAGGAGGTCGGCCACATGAGCGATCGTATTCTCGATATGAATGATCTCAGTGTCGCGTTCCGTGGAAACGAGGTGGTACACAACGTGAGTTTCCACATTGACAGGGGGGAAACCGTATCCCTGGTTGGTGAATCCGGCTCAGGGAAATCAGTGACAGCACTTTCGGTGATGCAATTGCTGCCTTACCAGTATGCAAGCCATCCCGGGGGTTCGATTCTGGTGGATGGTCAGGAGGTTGTTGGTGCACCGGAAGAATACATGCTGAAAATACGCGGCGCCCAGGTCGGTATGGTATTCCAGGAACCGATGACATCGCTGAACCCCCTGCATCACATTGAAAAACAGATTGGTGAAATCCTCTATGTACACCAGGGTCTGGGAATCAGAGAAGCAAGGGAACGAACCCTTGAACTATTGGAATTAGTCGGTTTGCAACGCGCAGAAGAACGGTTGCGTGCTTATCCCCATGAGCTTTCCGGCGGTCAGCGTCAACGCGTGATGATCGCGATGGCGCTGGCAAATGAGCCTGACCTGCTGATCGCAGACGAGCCTACAACGGCACTGGATGTGACCATCCAGGCACAGATCCTTAATTTGCTGAATGACTTGAAGCAGAGACTGGATATGGCTCTGCTGCTGATTACCCATGATCTGAGTGTAGTCAGAAAAATGTCGGATAGAGTGTGTGTCATGACCGATGGAAATCTGGTGGAGCAGGGTGTAACTGCACAAATCTTCTCAAATCCTCAACATGATTACACCAAACACCTTCTGGCGGCAGAGCCCAGTGGTGACCCAGTCAGTGCTGCGCCTGATGCACAGGTCGTCATGGCGGCAAATGGTGTATCGGTTGTCTTCGATCTCGCCAAAGGGCTATTCGCCAGTAAACGAGTTTTACGGGCAGTAGACAACGTGACGATAGCGATTCGACAAGGGCAGACCCTGGGTATCGTCGGGGAATCCGGTTCCGGTAAAACTACTCTGGCAATGGCATTATTGCGTCTCACCGCCAGTGAGGGAGATATACGTCTGCACGACACATCGATTCAGGGTCTGAAATCAGAGGCATTGCGGCCACTTCGAAACAAGATTCAGATTGTGTTCCAGGACCCTTACGGCAGCCTGCCTCCCAGATTGTCCGTGAATCAGATTATCGAGGCCGGACTGAAGATCCATGAGCCTGAAATGACAGCGTTACAGCGTCGCAAAGCAGTAGTCGATGCACTTCTGGAAGTGGGAATGGACCCGGATGCACAGGATCGATATCCACACGAGTTTTCCGGTGGGCAAAGACAACGTATTGCCATTGCCAGGGCGATTATTCTGCGCCCTGAAATCATCGTGCTGGATGAACCAACTTCAGCACTGGATGTCTCCATACAGGCGCAGATCATCGATCTGTTACGCGATTTGCAGCACCGGTATCAGCTGGCATATCTGTTTATCAGCCATGATCTGAAAGTGGTGCGAGCCCTTGCTCATCAACTGGTGGTCATGAAGGACGGCAATATTGTAGAGCAGGGTCCTTCAGAACAGATATTCTCCTCGCCAAAATCCTGGTATACCAAGGCATTGATGACCGCAGCATTTGACCTCGAAACCACGGACCAGAATGACATTGACTGATCAACCGGCGGCTGGACAGAATAGCCCTGGCCGCCAGTGATTTATTTTCCTAATCGATAGCAATGCTGTAGGAGACCACAAAAATTGCATCTGAAGGCTTGTCACCCGTGTGCTTCAGCCAATTACTCATGGTGAAAGACAGATTATCATTGTAGCTGTAGCTGATATCGAAATGTGTCGCATCATCGTCATTGATACCAAAGTCATGATCACCCAGGAGAAAGGACCACTGGCCGGCACTGGCAGATAAAGTGATGTACCGGTAGTCTTCTGAAGCAGCATATCCCCCGGTATCTCCTGCTACATTGTCATAGTAGGTGAAGCCGAACGGTCCATAGCCCAGAGATAGAATAACTTCCATGAAGTCACCGGGAGAACCATCGGTATCCTTGAAATCTCCGGTCGGGTAGGAGTATGAAATGAGGCTGATATCGTACGAAAGGTTGTCTATCTCACCGCCGTAGCCCGCAAACAGATCAAATTCTGTGCCGGCGGTTTTGTCGCCGGAAGACACCCAGAGTCCGGCGTACATACCGTTCGAACTGCCAACGATGTCAGCGGAGGCAGCGGGTGAACCTGAACCCAGATCATACCCGCGCCAGAGGTATGAGGTTGCAACAGATGCAGACCCTGCAACTTCGGCATTAGCCGCCGGAATGAATGCGCCTGCAAGCATGGTGGCAGCAAGTGAACCTGCAAGAATTGTTTTTATGAATTTCATTGTTTGCTCCAAGATTATCTTCGTTATATGTCAGTGCTGGTTTCTGTACTGGTTTTAAAAACTCTTTTCTAAAAGCTCTTTTCCAAATACTCTTTTCAAAAAATGCTTTTCCAATAAGAATGCGAAACCAGACTTGATCAAACAAAGCATTATCCAGGCCAATTCTTTGTGACTCGGTAAATTAGTTGCCAGAAGCTGGTTTATCAGTCGCGATGTGCTGTAGTCAGTGTTTCAAACGCACCAATATGAAGCATATCGCACAACTATTGTGCACAACTGTGCCATTGAAGATTGATTGAGTGTAAGGGGGATGAATCTCACGGATGACCAGGCGCAACTGATCAGGTTATGATCGTTATTCCGTTATTACTCAGGAGATACAAATGGGATTCGCCCTTTCAGCTTTGCAACTCACCAGCACCGCCTTTCAAAATGGGAGTGCCATACCGCAAAAACACACTGGGGAAGGTGAAGATGTTTCCCCGGCGCTTGCCTGGAGTGATTTGCCCGAAGGTACCCGGTCACTTGCCGTCATCTGCCATGATCCGGATGCTCCTCTGGTAACCCCCGGCAGATATGGCTTTGTCCATTGGGTGCTGTACAATATTCCGGCAGATGTTTCCTCAATCGGGGAAGCTGTTAATCAATATACCACCGGCGCCAGTGATTTTGGCAAACCGGGCTACGGCGGTCCCATGCCACCCAATGGCCACGGGGTGCATCATTACTTTTTCTGGTTGCTGGCACTTGCTGTCGAGCCGGAACTTGAGGACGGTCTGAACATGTGGGATCTGCTGGAGAAAGTGGAATCTGATGTTATTGGAATGAACCGGCTGGTGGGTACTTATCAGCGTGACTGAATCATTGTTGGCATGTATTTCATTTTTGAGGTTTACATAAAACCGGGTTACACCGCTGAGCAATATGCAGATGCCTGGTTACGTGCCAGCCGTATCATTCAGCAGGCGCCAGGTGCAAGAGGTACCCGTCTGCATCGTAAAATCGGGGATGATACAACGCTGTTGGCTATTGCCAGTTGGGACAGCAAGATCCATCGGGATGCCATGGAAGCCCGGCAACCGGAAGATGTCCGGAGAATCATCGAGTATGAAGCCGAGTTTGTAGAGGTCAGGATTCTGGGAGAATTTTATGACCCGGAATGGGAGATAACAGCCGGGACAGTGTGAATTCGTTGATGGTTCCCCGCAAGAATGATTTACCAACAACTCAGCAAAGTAGTACTCTTTAATAAATTGCTATCCGAAACTGGAGAAGAACGATGAAATCAGCACTATGTGACAAACTCGGCATGGAATTTCCACTGTTTGCATTCAGCCACTGCCGGGACGTGATTGCGGAAGTCAGCAAAGCCGGTGGCTTTGGTGTTCTTGGAGCAGCCGGACATACTCCGGAATCGCTGGAAGTGGAACTGAACTGGATTGATGATCACATAGATGGAAGGCCCTATGGGGTTGACCTGCTGTTGCCGAACAGTCTGGACAGCAAGGAAGAAGCGCGTACCGCGGTGGAAATCGAAGCGGCGATACCCCAGGAACACAAACGGTATATCGAGTCCATTCTGGCTAACCACAATATTGATACAAAGGGTCTGTGGGACCGTGAAATCAGTGATCACCTTGGTGATAACTATCGTGAAATAGGTGCTTCACCGGTTCTGGACGTCGCATTCAAGCATCCCGGTGTCAGGATGGTAGTCAACGCACTGGGAGTCCCACCCGAGTTCATGCGTGAAAAAGCCAGGGAAGCCGGGGTTATTGTGGGTGCATTAGCGGGCGCCACTGTACATGCAATCAAGCATGCGGAAGCTGGTGTGGATGTTATTATCGTCTCCGGAACTGAAGCCGGCGGTCACTGTGGTGAAATTTCCACCATGGTTGTTGTGCCGGAAGTCATCAAAGCACTCCAACCCTATGGCGATATTCCGGTTCTTGCTGCCGGTGGTATTGCCACGGGCAGACAGATGGCTGCGGCGATGACCATGGGCGCTGCCGGCGCCTGGTGTGGTTCCGTCTGGTTGACTACGGCAGAAGCAGAAACGGCCCCGGCGGTGAAAGAGAAAATGCTGGTAGCCGATTCCCGGCAGACAGTGCGTTCCAGAAGTCGTACCGGTAAGTATACACGGCAATTGCAGTCTGCCTGGACAGACGCATGGCATAGTGAAGATGCGCCTGTCCCGTTACCCATGCCTTTGCAGCAGGTCATCAGTGAACCGGCACTGAGTCGTATCAGCCAGCTTGCAGAAAGCGGCCACGGTGGCGCTAAACAACTGGCAACTTATTTCGTCGGTCAGGCGGTAGGTTTAATGAATCAGCCCACATCGACAAGGCAGGTGGTTTACGATTTTATGGAAGACTTTGCGGAAGCCACCGATCGTCTGGCGGACTTGATGTCTGAGTAGAGCCTTCAGCGGGCCAATAACTCTCCCTGCCGCTGTCGCGGAGCAAACAGGCCGGCTTACCTGGATTTTTTTCGTTATGTTGGATGAGAGAGCTTGTTTCATTAACGAGTGTGTTCGCAGATGGCTTTGGGGCATTCATTTGCACCAGCGTCTGCGCGTCCCTCCGGGATTCCCGAGCTTCCCCCGCATGCCTGTAGTCATGCTCCTCCAACTCGGCGCTCCGACATT
>JAPOOX010000118.1 GCA_026713185.1 Gammaproteobacteria bacterium | reverse complement strand
TGCTTGACCCGATCCGGCTCCAGTGCCAGAAGACCATGGTATGCCTGATCAAAGACCTCTTTCTTTTGATCTGCCGGGTATCGCATATTCGGCAGGTTTAAACGCGCCACCAGATTATCGCTTTGCTGCCTGCTCTCGTACGGGATGTCTTTCAGTTTACAGCTCAGGTACTCAAAGGTGAGAAAGCGTTTGTACTCGTCGCCCACAGCCAGGAATGCTGGCGCTGAGCCAGCTTCACCCAGAAAGATTACCACCGGCACCACGCGATCTGAATTATACAAGTCAACGAGGTCAATGCAATAATGAGCCAGTCGGTGTATCGAGAAGTGGCGCGGGTCAGTTTCTTCTTCTATGGCGAACAGTAATGTCTTACGGCTGCCATCGGTCCAATCCACCTGGAGCGGCACATCCAGTTCCCGGTAATGTGCGCCCGGATGTTGTTGCAGTTGTTCCTGCCGTAAAGGGGTGAATTCCACCTGGTCATCTGGCAAGGGTGCATGATTGGGAGCAAAGAAAGACAGGGCATCCCGTGGATAGTCCAGTATCAGGTTCTTGAAGTTCTGATCGTGACTGATCCTGTTTGCCATGGCAGTGCCTGGTGTTTGCTGAACTGTAATGATCGGGAAAATGCTGGCAGACGGGCTATGGCAAAACGCTTAAGAAGCAGTAAGAAGATTACCTTTTACACAGACAAATGGGGTCGGGGTAAAGTGCCAGAGTAAAGCCCTTGATGCTACCTGCAGGGTTAAGACTAATGTTACTCAGGCACAGGAACTCTACTCTTACCCCGATTTTCCAGTGCTGTGACTCAATGCTCACCCAGGGTCAGCCTTATGATGGGAAAAGTATGGACGAGTTCGAGGCCCGTCGCAAAGACCGGCAACTCAGGGCATTGCAGCGTAAGGCGCACAACCCTGGCATGGAGTTAACGAAGGCGGCAAAACAGAAAGAGGCAAAAGATTTTATTTAAATCAACGATTCAGATTGTGTTTGATGAGGCTTGTTTCATTAACGAGTGTGTTTGATGGGAGCCTTCAGCGGGCCAAAATCTCGCCCTGCCGCTGTCGCGCAGCAAACAGGCCGGCTTACCTGGATTCTCTTCGTCATGTTTGATGGGAGCCCTTTAAGAGACCATCCGCGGATGCCGGATTTACCACTTTTAATTACTAATTAATTGTAGCAATATGAACTAGTTAAGCTATAATATACTGTATTCTATTACAGTATCGACACAGCCCATGATATCCCCCGATCCAACACCCTACCCCGAGAATTCACTTGAACGCAGCCTGCAGCGACGCGCCCGCAGTGCAGAACTGGAACCTCAGATCATCAAGCTCGCCGGCGAGATCAACGCCGCTGACTATCGCTTCCTCAAACTGCTCGCGGAATTCGATGACAACCATGGCTGGTGGGGCGACGGTATCAAGTCCTTCGCCCACTGGCTCAACTACATGATCGGTCTCAATGAAGTGGTCGCACGCGAGAAAGTGCGCGTCGCCCGTGCCCTGACTGATCTGCCACTGATCGACGAGGCTTTTCGGCTGGGTAAACTCAGCTACTCCAAAGTCCGGGCCATCACCCGCATCGGGACGCCGAACAACCAGGACTTTCTGCTGATGATTGCCGAAAACGGCACTGCCAGCCACATTGAACGTTTGGCTAGCAAGTATCGCCTTTGCCAGCGTCTGGATGCCGAAGTGGATCCGGATGAAATCTGGAAGAAGGACCGTGCGTTCTATTATCGCATTGATGAAGACGGCATGTATCTGTTCGAAGGCCGGTTGCCCGCGGAAGAAGGCGCGGTCATTATCAAAGCAATCAATATGATGCGAAAAGCGATCCGCCGGGAGCGCGGTGATGACCCGGAACAGGTCCAGGCGCGGATTATGGCGCAACGGGCGCAACAGCAGGATGATCAGGATGAGCCACAGGACCAACAGAACCAGACACAGTCTCAGCCACACGACCAGCAGGACCAGCCACAGTCTGAATCACACGATCAACAGAACCAGCCACACTGCCAGCACTCGACCGGTAATGAGAACGCATCTCAAAATGTTTCCGCGGAAACATTTCTCCAGGATATCAACCCACCGGATATCCTGGATGATCAGGCGTCTGCCCTGACCCAGTTGGCGGAACATTATCTGGAAACCGCCAACAAGTCGTCTCCCCACACCAGCCTCAGCGAAAAATACCAGGTGTTGCTGCATATCAACGCCAATGAGGCGCATATGGATCACCAGATCAATCAAGGTGATATCTGCCATGTCGAGAACAACAAGTTTCT
>JAPOOX010000234.1 GCA_026713185.1 Gammaproteobacteria bacterium | reverse complement strand
GCTATATCTTCACAAGCCTGTTCAAAACTCAATTCTGCAGAGAGGTATACGGACCGTTTGAGAAGTCGCATGGACACTTGTGGTCCATTTGCCAGCTCCATTGCCAGTTGTCGGGCTGTCTCCCTCAGTTTATTTCCGGGGACAACCTGGTTTACAAGTCCGAGTTCCAGAGCCTCATCAGCACTTGCAATTTTCTTCCGCATCAAAAAATCGATGGTTCTGGCTACTCCCATATGTTGTACCAGGAGGTATTGTCCACCTTCATCCGGCAACAACCCAAAGCGTAGAGTGGCACTACCCAAACGAGCCTCACTGGCGGCAATTTTGAAATCACAGGACAGCGCAAGTGACAGTCCGGTCTGGATGGCTACCCCGTTGATGGCCGCTATACTCAGTTTATCCAGCCGGCGAATGGCCAGATTGACTGCCTGTGAGATTTGACGTAATCCGTTGTAAGTGCCTATGCCGGAATCGTGGCCGTGGGATATTGGTGGTACCAGTGTGCCATGTTCATAGTTTTCACCAGCATATCCTTTGAGGTTATCGCCGGCACAAAATCCGCGGCCCGTGCCTATGAAAACAACGACACGTACTGCATTATCCATCTGGGCCTGGGTAACGATTTCAATCAGGTCCCGTTTCTTGGGCGCACTCATGCCATTGAGTATTTCCGGTTCATTAAACTCTATCCAGGCGATCCCCGGTTTTTCCAGAGTTACTTCAAAGCCTGTAAAATTACCTGTGTCCATAAAAATATCCCTTTATTATTTAATTTGTTCATGTCCAGGAAGTCGACTTTCAGCACAGGAACTAAGATGTGTCCCGCTCGTTTGCATACGCCTGATCACATTGACCCGCCATAAACAGGTCATTTGTGGTAATTCCTGAAGCTGTATGAGTCCACCAGCTAACCTGAAGATTACCATAGGTAATTTTCAATTCCGGATGGTGATTATACTGTTCTGCCAGGCTGCAAATGTCTTCGGCAAAGGCCATTGCATCTACGAAATTTCTAAATTTGAAATCTCGAACCAGTGTGGCGATGGAAACACCGGATACACGCCAGGATGGCAATGACTGGAGAAAGTCGTCGAGCAGTGCCGGGTCCACTGATTCGGTAATGTCACCAGTTGTAAAATGCAGTTCGTTGATATTCATCAGATTTCCTGTTGTGGTTTAAATCAATTGATCACCCGTATAAACTCTACTCCTTCATAAGACCGGCAACCAGTGTGAAAACAATAGAAAATCGAAAATTCCTCAAACAAAATGATCCTGCTGTTTATGCAGCACTCAAGGGAGAAGAACAGCGGCAACAGTCAGGAATCGAATTGATTCCATCCGAGAACTATACCTTTCCCGAGGTTCTGGCTTCACTGGGAAGCGTATTTACCAACAAATATTCGGAGGGGTATCCGGGGCGTCGTTATTATGGTGGCCAGACATTTACCGACGAGATTGAAAATCTGGCTCGCGACAGGGCAAAAACCGTGTTCAACTGCGAACATGCGAATGTCCAGCCATTGTCTGGTTCGGCCATGAATCAGGCAGTATACCTGGGACTGCTGGAACCCGGTGACACCATCATGGCGATGGACCTGTCCCATGGCGGTCACCTGACACATGGCGCACCTGTTTCCCACATGGGAAAATTATTCAATTTCGTTCGCTATGTCACAAATCCCCTGGATGGGTCTATTGATTATGACAGAGTGAGACAGGATGCACTTGCATCCAAACCGAAGATGATTCTATGTGGTTACACCTCTTACCCGCGTGATATTGAATACGAGAGGTTCAAGACTATTGCCGATGAAGTGGGTGCTGTCACAATGACAGATGCTTCCCACTTTGGTGGCCTGGTAGCCGGGGGCGCCATGAATAATCCCTTCGACTTCGGGTTTGATGTGGTGACGACTACGACTCACAAGTCGTTGCGAGGTCCTCGTGGAGGCATGATTCTCTGCAGCAGAAAACTGGCGTCAAAAATCGATAAATCCGTATTTCCCGGATTGCAGGGAGGCCCCCATATGAATGCCATTGCCGCCATTGCGGTTACGCTCCTGAAGGCACAATCTGAGGAATTCCGGCAATATGCACAACAGGTTATAAAGAATGCCAGGACGCTGGCGGATGCTTTGATCAAGC
Source organism: Gammaproteobacteria bacterium (assembly GCA_026713185.1). Taxonomy (GTDB): domain Bacteria; phylum Pseudomonadota; class Gammaproteobacteria; order Pseudomonadales; family Azotimanducaceae; genus UBA7455. The sequence continues at coordinate 649 of JAPOOX010000234.1, read as the reverse complement.
GTCAGATGACGCTGATCACCGGTGGTACTGATAATCACATGCTGGTGCTGGATACCGTGTCCAGTTTCGGTATTGATGGCAGACGAGCAGAAGAAGCTTTGGATGCAGTCAGCATCACGACTAACAAGCAGATTATTCCTGATGATCCAAATCCGCCTTTGCGTCCCAGTGGTATCAGAATTGGTACGCCGGCAGCGACTACAAGGGGTATGCGCGAAGCCGATATGGAACAACTCGCTGACTGGATAGTAGACTGTCTGCAGAATCCTGAAGATGAAGCCATGCAGGTACGTATGCGTGACGATGTTGAGTCTTTTTGTCGTAAATTTCCTGTGCCAGGTATTTAATCGGCGGACAGTTTACTTAATTCAGGGTAGCTATGTCGTGAGTCAGTTTGCTTAATGGAGGCTGTTCGCAGATGGCTTTGGGGCATTCATTTGCTTCAGCGTCTGCGCGTCCCACCATCATTTGTGTTCTGAATTCAGAATCCGGTCTTTATGACAGGTAACAGTTCATGCGGCGAACTGATGATGTGTTGTGCACCGGCTTCGACCAGTTCCTGACGTGTTCTGTAACCCCACAAGACTCCAATCGGTATCATGTCGGAAAATTTGGCTGTCTTTATATCTGTTGCAGTGTCTCCGACCAT
>JAPOOX010000212.1 GCA_026713185.1 Gammaproteobacteria bacterium | reverse complement strand
TATCATTTTCCTGGCGAATATGCAGATTGGTTATTTTACCCCGCCAATCGGAATGAATCTGTTTATCGCAAGCTACCGTTTCAAACGTTCTGTGACAGAACTGTATCAGGCCACCATTCCCTTTATGGCGGTACTGCTGGTCGCATTGCTGGTGATAACCTATGTCCCGGAAGTCAGTCTGTTTTTCCTGGACAGGTAGTTATAGTTCAGCAGTAGAACCAATACCGGGACCTATGGGTGGGATTCTTTATTCGGACAAGTACCAGTTTCTGTCCAGGAAGTTCTGAATTTATTGAATTGGAAGAAAGGAGCCTTGTCATTCAGGGTGCTGGCAGCACTATCTTGTATAAGCTGAATACAAGATACAGAGTACAGAATGACAGTAAGGTCAGGTGCTTGAACAGCAATCACTGAACTTTTCGAGGATTTACCTGGCTTGATGTATGCTACGCCAGACAATTCGAAAAGGAGAACCACGAATAGTTGATACTCCAAAGCCTCTTACAGAACAGGATATTCCACAACAAAATTCCCTTCCTTTTCGCGTAACACATCGCTACGGTGATGCTCCACTCATTCCGGCCCGCATCCTCAACGAATATATATATTGCCCGAGGCTGGCCTACCTGGAATGGGTACAAAAGGAGTGGGAGGAAACTTCCGATACGGTTGAAGGTCGCCATGTACATCGGCGTGTGGATAAGAAAAGTGGAACACTACCGGAACCGGATGCTGATTTTGAGGAGATGAAACCAGCTCGTTCTGTTGAACTATCCTCAAAGAAGCTACATCTGGTTGCAAAGATGGACCTCGTTGAGGGAGTAAATGGTGAAGTCAGGCCTGTGGATTACAAGCGCGGCAAACGACCACACGTTCCGCGCCATGCATACGACCCTGAGCGAGTGCAGTTATGTGCTCAGGGAATGTTATTGGAAGAGCACGGTTATAAATGCTGCGAAGGTGTCCTGTACTTTGCGGGTTCCCGGGAAAGGGTAATCGTCCCATTCGATGAAGAACTTAGATTGATGACGGTCGAATCAATCAAGTTATTGCGCAACATGGTAGATGCCGGACGGATTCCACCACCATTGGAAGACAGTCCAAAGTGCTCGCGCTGCTCTCTGGTGGGCGTTTGTCTCCCGGATGAAACCAATTTGCTACGTTCACTTGGAGACACTGTTCGTCCTGTCAGTGTCCGGCAGACTGATGCCTTGCCTGTATATGTACAATCGCATCGTGGCAAGGTTGCCAAGAAAGGCGAGCGGCTCGCTATTACAGTAGATGATGGTGAACCTGTGCATGCCCGTTTGGCAGAAACATCCCAACTGGTGTTGATGGGCAATGTCTACGTCACCACACCGACCCTGCACGAGTTGATGCGCAGAAACATACCCGTTACGTGGCATTCTTACGCTGGCTGGTTTCTTGGCCACACGATTGGTACAGGGCACGGAAATGTCGAACTAAGGACAGCGCAATATCAAGGTTCCTTTGATGACCTCGTGTGTTTGAATCTAGCCCGTGGTTTGGTTCAGGCAAAAATAAGAAACTGCCGGGTACTGTTACGCCGGAACTGGCGTCTTGATGAGGATATCGCGCCAACGTTGAAAAGCATGGCCAGACTCGCAGAACAGGCTGGGCGCGCGCGGGATATGAATACGTTGCTGGGCCTTGAAGGCGCCGCCGCGGCTCACTATTTTCAACATTTCGCGGGGATGTTGAAACAGTTCTCTGGTGATTCCATGTCTTTTGAGATGTTGAATCGAAATAGACGGCCACCCACTGATCCGGTAAACGCCATGCTATCTTTTGGATACACACTCTTGACGAGGACATTTGTGGTAGCGCTATCCGCCACTGGATTCGATCCATATCGAGGCTTCTATCACCAGCCGAGATATGGGCGACCGGCGCTGGCGCTTGATATGATGGAACCATTTCGTCCTTTGATTGTGGACTCCACTGTGTTAACGGCAGTGAATAATGGAGAAATTCGTCCAACGGACTTTGTACGTTCTTCTCTGGGAACAAACCTGACAGACCGAGGCAGGAAGCAATTCATCGCTACATTCGAGCGACGGCTGACGCAAGAGATTACACACCCGCTGTTCGGTTACAGGGTAGAGTTTCGTAGGTTGATGGAAATACAGTCTCGTTTGTTGGGCCGATTTCTGTTAGGTGAGATAAATCAATACCCGAACTTTGTTACACGCTGAAGAGCCGGGTTTGTTGTATATTTTGGAGAGTGATTTATGAGCGCTAACGAGAGATTATATTTTGTTGTATACGATATTGCGGACACAAAACGATGGCGTTCCGTCTTCAGAACAATGCACGGTTATGGTGAATGGGTCCAGCTTTCTGTCTTCCAGTGCCGTCTCTCACAAGTTCGCCATGCAGAGTTGATCGCCGACCTTGATGGGTTGATTCATCATGACCAGGACCATGTTGTTATAGTTGATGTTGGTCAGGTGGACAGGGTAGTGCCAAGAATAGTGTCACTCGGCAAACGAAACTATAACCCAGTTGAGCGAGAATCTGTTATTGTATGACTTGCTGGGCAGTTTCGAGCAGTCGAGTGCGAGCATTTCCCCCAGGAAGCGCTCGTTCTCGAAAAGTTCTTTAAAAATTAGTAAATTAAGTAAGTGTGCTATGCTCAGTTGTTGTATTAATCAGATTGATTTTCGATGTTGGTGTTTACCACTCGCAATGTCTGGTGTCAGGACAGTGTTTACCTGGTCTACAGCGACCGCTATTTCCGCCGCCGAGAAGCGGCGGCCTCATTGAAGCAAGGTGGTAGAAATCCCAACGCTCGCGGGTTACTGCCATTTCCGCCGCCGAGAAGCGGCGGCCTCATTGAAGCCCTGTAGGGGCGTACTCAACAGGTAACGGACCCCAGCATTTCCGCCGCCGAGAAGCGGCGGCCTCATTGAAGCCTTGGAGGGCATGTAGTACAGGTCAGGTAGCACAGTGATTTCCGCCGCCGAGAAGCGGCGGCCTCATTGAAGCAAAATGGACATCCCGGAGCCGATGCTATTGCTGATCGGATTTCCGCCGCCGAGAAGCGGCGGCCTCATTGAAGCGCCTCTTTCCGTGCTTTGTTCAAAGCGGCAACGTCCTATTTCCGCCGCCGAGAAGCGGCGGCCTCATTGAAGCGCACTACCAGTACTTACGTTATCAATATACGTGGTGATTTCCGCCGCCGAGAAGCGGCGGCCTCATTGAAGCAGCATATCCCTGGTACCTTTTTCCGTCAGGGTGCCCATTTCCGCCGCCGAGAAGCGGCGGCCTCATTGAAGCCTAATTGGCCAGCAAAGCCTGCTGGCAAGGCATGCATATTTCCGCCGCTGAGAAGCGGCGGCCTCATTGAGAGGGTGTCGCTGGAATAAAAAGAGAATATTTTTTGGACATAAAGCTGTCAGATTCCTTACAACTGTAGGGACGAAACACAGGATTGATCTTCTCGGGCTTACTGTCTATTATTACATGCAATTTTGCATGGATAATAAAATGTCCAAACTCACATTCGAACAACTTCGTGATGCAGTCGCTGGCAATGCGGTTGCTCTGCGATCATGTATGACGTTACAACCTGCTGGCGGCGAAGGAGATAAAGTCTTTCCACCATCTTACTCGGTTGATGAACATGCCGGGCACAAGTATGCGGTAGAAGAGCGTCAAATCGGTGACAGTGACAAAGTGTCCACCACCGTATTACTTGATTCTGTAGCATCACAGGCGAACAGGGCTGAGTTGTCTCTCCTTGAAGGGTGGGAAGAGGGTGAATTGATTTTCCCTGTTCCCTATGTTGACTTTGCTGATGCTGCTGACGTGACGGACTATGAAAAATTGACAGTGCTGGAAGCTCCGCATCGGCTCGCGGACGCTATCTTCCGGGACAGTCTGCTGAACGCCACCCTGTTCCGCCTGTCAGACATCGGGCAGGCTATTACCAACGCTACGCCTCGCAATGCCACTGATCTGTTTCGCTACTCTCCAACCTCATTATTATTTGGCATGTGGGATTCCACTGGACCAAAAGGTGGAATGGGATCCAAATTTCAACGTGCTTATGTTTCAGAGATCGTGGGTTTTGACGCTTCAGTTGGCAAAAAGGTAGCAAGTCGTATTGATCCACTTCAGATTAGTAGAGTTGCACAGGATGATCGAGTATTCAACAGCGATGATACCGATGAGGTCTGGACGCATGACCTCGCTAAAGCCAGGAGGGACAACAAGGATAACCCGGTATTCGCGTCGCGGGGCAGTGAGAGTGGTGAGGCGGGGCAGCCATCTAAAATCAATCATGGTAACATCCCTCCATCGATAGATACTCAAGCTGGGGGTATTACTATCTCGAAAGCCCGGCAGACCACACTGATCTCCTTTGCAGCCCTCCGCAGGTTACGTTTCAAAGGATTCAACCGTGAGGCAGAGGTAGCTGCTCGTAGCGCTATTGCAGCTCTCGGAGTAGCGGCTATCGCATATCAATACGAGACTGACTTTGACCTGCGATCCCGCTGTCTGTTGCTGCCGACACATTCTCCACACCTTGAATTGCTGAGTCGGGATGGCTCGGCAGGGGAGGTCGTTGATGTGGATCGGAAGACGGCGGCAAGGATTCTGTCTGAGGCAGCGGTACACGCAGAAGAGGAAGGAATTGGTTGGGAAACGGATGATATCCGCCTTGAACCTGCACCAAAACTGGTTGAATTGATTCGTCGTAGCCGCAAAATCTCAGTGACTGAACAACTGTCGGACTGAACTATGGCCATCACTGGGCAGTTCGGTATTGAGGTTAACTTTCTGACTGGTCGATTTGTAGCTACTTCGCATAGTGATCGAAGGCAACCAGAGTGGCCACCGCATCCGGCGCGTTTGTTTTCGGCACTTGTGGCGACATGGGCCGATTCCGATGATCCTGACCCCAAAGAAAGAGCAGCTTTGGAGTGGCTGGAAACCTTGGGCCCTCCAGCAATAGCCGCGTACCATGCCGTACCTCGCAAGGTGGTCTCCCACTTCGTACCTGTAAACGATGCATCCATAGTCAGCAAGAGATGGCAGTCTCGGAAGGCAGACAAAGTTTATGCTCTGACTGACAAAATCCAAGAAGAACTTTTAACTTCCTATGGCGAGGTCACAAAGAAGGTGGACCAACTCCAAAATAAGCTGGCCAGGGAGAATGAGGTCCAAAATCAAGTCAGTAATGTGGGCAACACTAATCCTTCTTCAGCCATTCAGATGCTGCCGGATGGCAGGGTCAGGCAGGAGCGGTATTTTCCATCCGTTACTCCCGTAGAACCTCGAGTAAGCTACCATTGGGACGCCCCATTACCCGACGACGGGATAGGCGAAGTCGTCGATCAGTTACTCGGGCGGGTTACCAGACTGGGACATTCCTCTTCTCTGGTGGCGTGTCGAGTAGCGCCTTTGCTAGCCAAGGTCACGTATGAACCAAATGACGATGGAGGAGAAAGTTTGCGGACTGTTCGGCAAGGTCAACTTGCTGAACTCGAGTTGCAGTATAGTCGACATGGTGGAATCAGACCCCGCTCCTTGCCGTACACTGATGTCCGCTACCGGTTGGTTTCAGAAACCTCACAGACGGAAAGATTGCAAGAACCAAACACTGCTGGTGAGTGGCTTGTGTTCGAGTTTACTCATCAGTCTCGTGCTTTGCCTGTTACGCGCGTGGTGGAACTGGCCAAGGCGATGCGGTCGACTGTTTTCCATTACACAGATGACCCGATACCTGAAGGACTCAGCGGCCACCTACCAGGAGGAATGCCAACAGCGAAGCCGCACATCGCATTTCTCCCCCTTCCGTATGTCGGTTTCAAACATGCCGACGGTCGACTGCTCGGGATCGCGGTGTCTATACCGAAGGCGTTAGACTACGATGTACGTCGGTCGTTGTTCCGTGCAATCGGAGCCTGGGAGAGTAAGGAGAATAACGAGAATACGGCGGAACCCCAACCCTTAAAACTGAAAATGGGTGCAAAAGGTGTTGTCAGGATGTCTCGTTTGCGTGGACCTGCGACTTTAGTCTCTCTCCGACCCACGGTTTGGAATCGAGTTTCCCGGCATTGGGTTTCTGCTACACCTATCGCTTTACCAAGGCATCCAGGTCGCCTTGGTGGGGGCTCCATAGCTGCTCGCAAAAATGCCTGGGCGATGGCTCAAAAGGCTGTGGTTGATGCTTGCACTCACGTTGGCCTGCCTGAGCCGTTGGAGGTACAGGTTTCGCTGAATCCGTTTATCGTTGGAGCTTATACAATTTCACGCTATCCGGCACTCATTCAGAGAGGTCGTGAAGGTAAGCCGGTAAGACGCCAATTGGTTCATGCATCATTGACGTTTAAAGATGCAGTGATTGGGCCACTGGTGCTTGGGTCCGGACGGTTTCAGGGATTGGGTCTAATGCGCCCGATGCAACTGGTGGAGACGGAAATTCCCCGCATGGATAGCAATGATGGGTAAAGTGGATTCGAGTCATTCCAAAGTTTCTTCCAATGCAGGACTGGACTTCAATGGAGAAGAGGACATGACGTCCAACGACTTTACTACATTTTTCAGGGATATTCACGATCAGGAACCTTTCCCCTGGCAGCAACGCCTGACGACTAAGGTACTGAACCGCGGTATCTGGCCGAAGGTCATCGATCTCCCAACCGGAACCGGGAAGACTGCCGTCCTGGATATTGCTGTATTTGTTTTGGCTGCCCGACCAGCGATCTTTCCTCGGCGTATCGTGTTCGTAATCGACCGTCGTATTGTTGTCGATCAGGTTTACAAACGTGCACAACAGATCCGGGACCGGATAGAAGCTGGTCACTCTCCGATTCTGCAAAAGGTTCGAGATCGTTTGCGGGCATTGTGTGATGGGAAACCGCTGGGAATCGCTGCGTTGCGTGGCGGAATTCCTATTGACAATGAATGGACTCACCGTCCGGATCAGCCCTGGGTCATGGTTTCTACTATTGATCAGTTTGGTTCTCGTTTGTTGTTCCGAGGCTACGGTGTAACACCGGGAATGCGACCGATTCATGCGGGACTTGCGGGCAACGACTGCCTTGTGATCCTGGATGAGGTACATTTAAGCGTTCCCTTTGCGGAAACACTCGCTCAGGTAGCTGAGTTGAATACCGGAACATTACCCCGGCGCTACGAGGTGGTGGAAATGTCAGCTACACCAAATGATGAGGAGGTTGAGCGTTTTACGCTGGATCCTGTTGCCGACCTGTCGGAGTGCGAGGAACTACGGCGCCGTGTGGATGCGGTCAAGAGAGCGGAACTGGTCGATGTGGGGAGCCATGGAGAGTTGCCCTCTGCCGTTACCAGGTTAATCAAATCAATAAACAATTCGCAACCATGCGGGAGAATTTGCAGTGTCGGTGTTGTGGTGAATCGAGTGCGAGTCGCTCGTGAGACGCACCAGGCGCTCGAAGAAGCTGGATACAAGACTTATCTCATTACAGGTCGCATGAGACCGCTGGATCGGATCGATATTCTGAACCGGATCGCGCCTGCCGTCGATCCAGATAGTGAACAGCGGTCTGATACACTCACCGTCGTAGTGGCTACACAAGCCATTGAAGTGGGTGCCGACTTCAGTTTTGATGCTCTCATCACCGAGTGCGCTGCGGTTGACAGTCTTCGGCAGCGCTTTGGTCGCCTTGATCGTCGTGGTAATTATTTTGCCAGTACTGGCGTTGTCGCCCGCGCCTGGATTATCGGCCCCAAATCTGTTGTTGAGTCCAGTAAGCCTGATCCGATTTACGGTGACTCAGCAAAGATAACCTGGGAGGAACTCAAGCGACGTGCAGAGTCAGGTCCTGTCGATGTTAGTCCTTGCTCTCTGATGGATTTCCCAAATGGAGCGATTGCTCCGAAGGCTTCTGCGCCTTTGTTGCTGGACACATATATGGACGCATGGACGCAAACCAACCCGGAACCGATTGTTCAACCTTCTGTTGAGTGGTTTCTTCACGGGATTGATCATGACCGGACAGCAACTCCGGATGTTTCCATTCTGTGGCGCTTTGATATGACCTCGGAGGTACTTCGACTGGTTCCTCCACGACAGGCCGAGTTTCTGCAGGTCCCCATTGATGCCGCTAAATCATGGTTGTCCGGCAGTGTGGAAGTAGACGTTGCTGATATTACGCAGACGCAAATCGAAGGAAATGATTCATACTCTTCCTTGTTGGGAAATGCCGAGGAGAATGGCTGTTTACGCTGGGAAGGGTTTGGTAAAATCCCCAATTATGTCGGTGTCGATGAAATTCGTCCTGGGGATATTCTCATCATGGACCCGAATCGTGGCGGCTTGAAAGCCGGATCGTGGGATCCTTCCTCAACCACGCCTGTTACAGATTTAGGCGATGTCGCCCAAGTTGTTTACGGCCGTAAAGCTACAATGCGCTTGGACCCTCGTCTGACTAATATGATTTCTATGCCATCGCCTGCCGACGAAGTTGATGCGGATTTCCCGGCAAGAGTCCGAATTTCGCAATGGTTGAATCAGTGGGTGGCTGCATATGACAATCTACCCGACTGGATATCCGAGACCTTCGGGAGACTAAACAGCAACTTCGACTATTTTGCGGTGGGTCTCAACGATGAAGCATCAGGCAACGGTTACTATATTCTGACAGAGCGACATACCGATACAGGACATCCAGTAGTGGACGCAGCCACCATGGATGGATCGGATGAATCCGGTTCTTTGATTGGTACGGGGGTGACACTTGGTCGGCATCTGGACGGAGTAGGTACTCGTGCTGGGAATATCGCAAAAAGGCTGGGCTTGGATCCCGGATTTGTAAATGATCTTCGATTGGCGGGTAGACTCCACGACCTGGGCAAGGTGGACAGTCGCTTCCAGGAACAGTTGGTTGGAGGAGACCTGGTGGCCCTGGAAATGCTGAATGAGCCTTTAGCCAAGTCTTTATCTGGAGTGCGTCGGACTTGGCGATACCCTACCGGGATGAGACACGAGGTGGCGAGTGTGGCTATGATAGAATCAAATAAAGAAGTTCTGAGTTCAGCAAACGACAAGGATCTGGTGCTGCATCTGGTTGGGACCCATCACGGTTGGGGTCGTCCGTTGCTTCCCATCATTGAGGACCCGGAGCCGCAAATGCTCACTTATAAATTTGATGGACAAGCCATGAAGGCGAACTCCGATCTTGAGGAAAGCTCACTGGCACTTGAGATGGCGGATCGTTTCTGGCGGTTGGTGGGTCGATACGGATATCATGGACTGGCTTGGCTGGAGACGATCCTGCGTCTGGCTGACCATCAGCAGAGTGCAAGAGAGTCAGAACAATTATGAACGAAACACATCTTACCGGACTAGAGGGAACCAATCCCCTGGCGTTTCTTGCCGCTCTTGGGGTGCAAGTAGCCTTTGCATCAGAGCCTGAGCAGCCAAGCTTGTGGTGGAGCGATGACGTTACTCCACATGCGGTCGTTGATGGGGATTTCACTATTGACCGGATTACTGATCAGGCTATGGAGGTCTTTACCCAGTGGAAGAACAGCCTTGCTTTGATGCCCAAGCGGCTCGACGGCACTGCAATGCGAAAGGGCAACGAACTCAAGCTCACGACTGATGACATTAGGATATATCTTAGTCAGGCTTGTCAATGTCAGTCGGCTGGAGCCCTGATGACTGCACTTGTGGCTGAGGGGAGTCTGGACAGGCAAGGTGTTGCCAAACCCTCCGATCTCTACTTCACGGCGGGTCAACAGAAGTTTCTGAATATGATTCGGCAAATATTGGGTGGCGCCACGCGAAAAGATGTACTTGTGGGACTTGAGGGTCCTTGGGAATACGAAAGTAAGCTTCCATCTCTCAAGTGGGATCTTTGCGATGATCGGGAATACGCGTTGGTTGCGGAAAACCCATCGGATGAAAAGTTGACCAATCCAGGCCCCGAAGCCTTGTCCATCCTGGGTTTGAGCCGTTTCCCGGTATTCGCGGGTCGAGACAGAACGCTTACGCAGGGATGTTCGGGGAAGTGGACAAAGAGTCAGTATTCTTGGCCACTGTGGCACAAACCCGCTCGATTAAATGCTGTCAAATCTTTGTTGGCTCACGCCTACGACCCTGCAGCTATGGATCGACAACGCTGGTTCAATTCATGGGGTGTCTCCAGGGTTTACCGGTCGCAAATTAGAAGGTCTGGTCAAGGTGGCTATGGTACATTCATGCCACCACAGATCATCTGGCAAGCATCGACCCGGCAACATGACAAATCCCGTGAAGCGAGATGGTCACATCTGTTTGACTCAATGGATAGACTTGGAAGTGAAGCGAAAGCAAACGGTTTGACGAATTCTGAACTTGATATGCTTTTGGCCGATGAGAGTTGATTCGAGTCGTTATCGACACAAACGTCTGGATCAGCGCTGCGCTAAATCCTGAGAGAACTTCATTCAAGGTTATAAGCGCCATGCGATCTGAAAATGGCGTCTTGTTGTTTTCCCAAGAAACATTTGATGAGTTATCCACACTGTTACTGCG
>JAPOOX010000211.1 GCA_026713185.1 Gammaproteobacteria bacterium | reverse complement strand
TGTCATAGTCATAGAAAGTAGCCGAGACTGTATTAGGTACTGTCAGGCTGATTGGGGTTATATCGACAAAAAAACCTTCTTCTGCAATGAGGTTCTCATAGAGATAGTAGGGCTGATACTCGACTGAGCCAACAAACAAATCCAGATCGCCGTCGCCGTCGATATCGCCAAATGCGGGACCACTTCCCCAGTTTGTGTGGTACAAACCAACAGAGTCGGCTATTTCCAGGAAAGTGCCGTTGCCTTGATTCTGATAGAAGTGGTTAGGGTCTGTTTCTCCACCCACAAAATACAGGTCGATATCGCCATCAGAGTCATAATCGGCTGCCGCAACACCACCACTGAAAAATTGTTCATCATTGACTCTGGTTTCAAGAAAATCGTAGGATCGTTCCATTCCTGAATCCATCACGCGGGTGAAGCTGATTTGAACTGCCGGTTCAGGTTGAGGTGCTGTTACTACTACTTGCGTTGTTGACGTGGAAGATCCCCCTCCGCCTCCTCCGCAGGCATTCAGTAGAATGACCAATGCGATGAACATGGCAGGATGCGGGATTCTGTGTCGATGGTTCAGAAACGGTGACCCTGTATGAACCATTATCCCATCCACTCACGTGCCTGGCGTACGGTATGTTCAATACTGTCGGACAGGTCTTTGCCATGCTCGGGGCGCGCCGCGCTCCAGCCAAGATGTACCAGCGAGCGCACAAGGTAAAACACGGGTAACATGGCAACTACCGTTTCCGATAGCGGACGTACTTCCCTGTAACCATCTACCATAGACGCCAGCATGTCTTCGTAACGGTCAAGTTCCCGGTACCTGTAAAGCGCTACTGCAAGTTCATAGTGATGCCAGCCGAAGCCACAATCGTCGAAATCAATCACATGCAGGCCATGATCGCTGACAACCAGATTGTGGGGATGCAGGTCCGCATGGATAAGACTGAACGTTTCCGGCGAGTAACCAAGGCACATTAACTGCTCTGTGATCGTTCGGCGAGCACTCATGATGACATCCCGCTGTGCCTTGCTCATCTGCGGGAGATCCCAGAATGGACCCCAAAATGGATCATCCCCCATCAGGCCCTCGATGTCGAAACTTTGTCTTTCAAAACCGCTGGGCAAGGTCCATGCAGAGGACTGATTGTGCATGGCTGCCGCGATACGGCCCGTAGCGCGAAAATGCCCGGCGAAACAACCGGACTCCTGTTGGATAATGTTGCCCAGCAGTTCTCCGTCCACCCATTCAAGCATGTCGATGTGCCGTTCCTCTGCCTCAAAAGGAAGAGTAAGGTAGACATGGCCTCCACGGGTTTGTGCTGGTACCGGCACATCGAGCCCAGCCTTGCGCAATGCGGCCGTCCACACATGCTCCGACTCCAGCTCGGTGAAAGTGTGATACCCCGGTCGATGGATTCGCAGTACATATTGCTTGTCCGGCGTGTCTACCCGGAACGTGGCGTTCTCGCTGATACCGATCGGCTCAAGGTGGGCATCTGCCAACTCCCATTCAGGTAGCGCCTGGACAGCCAGTGCTTGCAGACGGGAGTCGATTTCAGCCATGAAGATCCTGCAGGATCTCCGAGAACGCGGACAGAAAGGCGTCGGCATTGTCTTTTGAGAACACGAGTGGTGGCCGAAGTTTCAGCACATTGCCGAGAGACCCCGCGCTACCGGTGAGGAATCCTTTATCCTTGAGCCGGTTTACAACCTCTGCAACACCCCGACGATCAGGTTTTTTCGACTCGCGGTCACTCACCCAGTCGACGGCGATAGCAAGCCCATGACCACGAACATCACCCATGCTTTCGTATTCAGTTTGCAGTTGTTCAAGTGCCGTGCGCAGGTACCTGCCGACGGCAACTACATTGTCCAGAAGTTCCCGTTCCTCCAGTTCGTCCAGTACAGCCATGCCGACGGCGGCCTGCAGTGGCGACGATGCGAATGTATTAAAATATCCCGTCTTTTCACGGAACGCATCGACCAGCGCAGGGCGCGCGACTACACCGGCTATCGGCATGCCTGCGCCCATGGGCTTGCCCATGGTTACAATGTCCGGCTCGAACCCGGAAGTCTGGTAACCCCACCATCTGCCACTGCGACAAAACCCCGCCTGAAC
>JAPOOX010000089.1 GCA_026713185.1 Gammaproteobacteria bacterium | reverse complement strand
ATCACAGTTGGATGCTTACTTTGCGGGTTGCAGACAAAACTTTTCCCTGAATCTGTCTCCAACCGGTACTGAGTTTCAATTACAGGTCTGGCATGCTTTGCAGACGATACCGTACGGCGAGACCCGCAGCTATCGGGACATTGCCGAATCAATCGGCAGACCACTGGCAGTACGTGCTGTGGGGGCTGCCAATGCCAAAAATCCACTTCCAATAGTTGTTCCGTGCCATCGTGTCATTGGCGCCAATGGCAATCTGACCGGATTTGGGGGCGGCCTGGAGACCAAGGCCTGGTTGTTGGATCTTGAGTTGAGTAAGCAAAAGGCTGCACAGCACTGACACTAATGGCAAATTGAAGCAAACACCTGGAAGTAATCCGGAAATGTTTTGCGGGTGCAGTCCGGGTCTTTAATGGTAATGGTTGCTTTCCCCAGTGCAGCCAGCGAGAAGCACATGGCCATACGATGGTCGCCGTAGGTTTCGATGCATGCACTCCGGATTTCCGCGGGTGGGTGGATGGTGATTGAATCGTCAGTAGTGGCAACATTGGCGCCGAGTCTGGTCAGTTCCGTGGCCATGGCGTACATCCGATCCGTTTCCTTTACACGCCAGTTGTAGACATTGCGGATACGTGTTGGCCTATCGGCAAACAATGCCAGTACTGCAATGGTCATTGCCGCATCAGGAATATGATTGAGGTCCACATCAATTCTTCTCAGGACGGACGGATTCTGCCCACCGGGCTTCGAGACTGTGATGTGATCAGCATGTCGCGAAACTACAGCACCCATTTTCTCCAGGGTATCCAGAAAACGGATATCACCCTGTACCGAATGTTCCCCGATACCATGGACGGTAACACTGCCGGAAATGGCTGCCGCCGCAAAGAAATAGGAAGCAGAAGACGCATCCCCTTCTATCAGATATCTACCGGGTGACAGGTACCGTTGCCGACCGGAAATCAGAAACCGCTGATAATTCTCGTGCGTCAGACTGACACCAAATTGCTTCATGATACCAATGGTGATATCCAGATATGGTTTGGAAACCTGGTCTCCGATAACGGTGATTGTGCTGTCGTTCTCAGCCATAGGCAACGCCAGCAGCAATGAGGTCAGATACTGGCTTGAAATATTACCCGGGATGGAAACATTGCCCCCTTTCACCCTGCCGCCGACAATTTCCAGTGGTGGAAATCCTTCTCTGGAAAGATACTCCACTGTTGACCCAAGTTGGCAAAGAGCGTCGCAGAGATGTGCAATGGGCCTCTCATGCATGTATTCATCCCCGTCAATTCTGTAGACGCCGGGAACAAGACTCAGAATGGATGTCAGTGGACGTATGGCAGTTCCGGCATTGCCAAGGTAGAAGGATTTATTCCCCGGAGGCTGGAACAATCCACCATTACCGTTGACCTGTGTATATTGCCCGTTATCTGAAATCGACAAAGTGACGCCCAGCTGTCGCAGAGCCTGCATCATTCGCAGGGTATCATCACTGGATAGCGGATTTTCCAGCCGCGTGTGGCCTTCAGCGAGTGCGGATAACAGTAATGCCCTGTTGGTCAGACTTTTTGAACCAGGCAGATTGATTTCACCCTTGATGGCGCCAACAGGACTGAGTTTCAATTGTTCCATGGAGACACTCTAATCTAACATGACGAAGAAAATCCAGGTAAGCTGGACTGTTTGCTCCGCGACAGCGGCGGTGCGAGATTTTGGCCCGCTGAAGGCTCTAATCTATCCTGCAACCCAAAGGAACGATCAGTTAATTCAATTTACAGCAGAAAGATCTACCGATATAAACAGGCGGCCTGTTAAGGTATCTTCACATCATTGCCTGATTGGCGTTTTTCACGGTGTTCCTGCCTGTTGTCACGTCCTTTGCCGCCTCTACGTTTCTCTTTGGAATGCTTTTGCAGATAATGGGATATCTTGTTTCGCTCTTCTACATTGAGAGTGCTTAGTATCTGCAGCATCATCTTGTGCATCTCGACCTGGTATTGACTGGATGCATCGCGGAGTCTGCGCAATGATTCTGCCATAGCTTCCTCATCAAGCTCTGGCTCCACGAGCAGCTTGTTGAAGTTTCTTTGTGCAATTCCTATTTCCCGTCTTATCGGCCTCATTTGTTTGTTGTGCTTTGTGAGCAAAGGATGGATTTCCTCCCGGGTTGCTTCACTTTTCATCTCTTTAATCATCCAGCCAAATTCCGGGGGGATATGTAACATTTTTCCCCTGGACATGACCCAGCCGGCATAGGTGCCAGCCAAAAGCAGGTTTATCCCAAGAGAGATCAGCAACAGCAGTGTCAGCCAGCGCGTCTTATTCATCGCCGAGGTCACCATCCAGCGCTATCAGCACAATTTCGTCTTCCCAGTCATCCACCACATCAACCGACAACAGACTGCTACCGAGTAGAAGTCCAGTGACCAGGGGCAGACAGGCGGCAAGCACTGGCCGCCAGAAAAAGGAACGAATTTCATCAAAGTCGGGAATTAACCATTCAAGCCATCTGTCTATCAGTGCTCTCCCGGGCAGATTTGCCATTATCCTTGTTTGTAAATGTAGAGGATGATCAACGGCATAACTGTCCAATGCACTATCAACAAGTTTATGGATGCTGAGCAGGCGATTGGCGTCGAGGTCGCTGCCAAGCAACTGTTCCGCCGCAAAACGTTCCTGTTCGGGCCAGCGTTCCGGGTGTGCTCCGTAAGCTTCAATGATCTGTATTAATCTCGAATGATCCATGAATCCATTATCCTGTAAGTAGCTGACGCAGTTTTCGCCGGCCTCTCGCCATTAACGATTCCAGTGCTTCAACCGATGTACCGAGAATAACAGCAGCATCTTTATTGGACATCCCCTGGTAGTGGCACATGATGATTGCGCTGCGCTGCCGTTCCGGCAGTTGCATCATGCATCGTTCAATTTGTGCAGCATTTTCCAAATTAGCCAGATTTTCCAGATGTGCATCCTGATCTGTCAATTCTTCCGGCTGTTCTTCCAGTACCATCCGGTTGTTTTTGCGAAAGTAATCAATACATAGATTGTGAGCAATGTTGTGCAACCAGGTTGATAACTTCGACACCTTTGGATCGTACCGCCTCCCATGCGTCCATAATCTGAGGAATGTCTCCTGCAGGATGTCTTCGGCATCTGCACTGTTACTACTCATCATTCTCATAACATACCCGGTAAGCGAGGGAAGATGCCGCTCCAGCAATTTCCTGTATGCATCTTCGTTTCCAGAAACCAGTTGTTCAACCAGATCCTCCTCGCTTATGTCCATCTATATCGCAGAATTGTTGGGTACATAGCACCAAGTTTCGCACGAATTTCCGCCGATAGCACTTGTTGGACTATCCGCTGTCCTTATCAGACCGGGACTTTTTACCCTTCTTGTCACCTTT
>JAPOOX010000154.1 GCA_026713185.1 Gammaproteobacteria bacterium | reverse complement strand
CCTTTTTGAGCAACCAGAGTGCGTGCACCACCGCCATTACCCTGTCTGTTGTCCGAACGAAAAACAAATCCCATTGAATGGGTACCCAACATGGGCGTTCGACGGAACGCATTCCGGGAATACGCACGCCACTGGTCAGAATCAGCGACAGCCAGGTCTTTAATCCTGGTCACATCCCTGATCCAGGATTGCATGGGCACACCAAGAGACTGTACGCGTCCAGGATCGATAACCGGCTCCGGTTTTTGACCCGGGTTAAAATTATTCGGGAGTTTGAATAACGCATACTCAACATCTTCCCAGGTCTCCCTGGTATTCAGGCGCCATAATCCATTGGCACTGAGTACGCTTTGTATATCTGCAAACGTATCAACATACTGGCCATGGCTGAACCAGCGTAAAACCCGGGGGGACTGTGCTGCAAAGATATCGGCGCCATCTATACCTGCCGGTGCGGAAATTCCCAGAGCCGCGACAATGGTAGGAAATATATCAAAGATCATGGTGATGCCATCAACGATCTCTCCGCCTTCCCAATGACCTGGCCAGGACAGTATCAATGGAGTCCTAATGCCCCCTTCGCGGTTACTCACCTTGACTCCCGGGAAAGGATAGTTACTGGGATAAGCGGCACCGGTACCACCGTTATCACTCACCACCAATACCATGGTATTTCTCCATTGCCCGGAATCTCGCAACTGCGTCAATAACCGCCCAATATTGGTATCCAACTGGGATTTCAGTGCCTGGAACCTGCCTCGGCTGTCATCACTGAATTCTCTCGCATAGTCTGTCGCAGGCTCTATCGGACCGTGGGGTGCATAGTAAGGCAGGTATATGAACCAGGGATCCGTTTCTGTGCGCATGACTGCAAGCGCATGCTGGCTCAATATATCCGTCAGGTGGCCCTGATGCTGCTGCAACTCTCCTTTTTCGTTTTCCAACCAGGGATTGTGGTAAGTGGGCCTGCCCCTTGAATAAACGCCTTCTTTATGTGGTCCTGCCAGATATAGCTCGTTCATAAAACCAAACCAGTGATCGAAGCCCTGGAATTCGGGACGGGATTCCTGATGCGTATCCCCGGCATGCCACTTGCCAATCATATGGCTGTTGTATCCGTTTGCCGACAACACATCGGCCAGAGTCTCAACTTCGTGGGACAGTCCGGCACGAATAGGGTGGAAACCCAGCCGGGCGGGATATCGGCCTGTCAACAGGGCGATTCGGCTCGGTGTACAGCTACTCTCGGCATAGTGCCGGGTAAAACGCAGTCCCTCCCGGGCAAGCTGATCGAGGTTGGGAGTGGGTGAATCCGAGCCATTGTTGATGGCAAGATCGTTATAGCCAAAGTCATCAAGAACAATCAGTAGAATGTTTGGCCGTACTGCTCCTGTGTCTCGATCTGTCACTGCTCTGCATCCAGAAAGCAAAAAGAAAAATATTGCACTGGCACAGACAAGCCACCCGATTTTGATTCTATTCACGGTCATCCAAGAAGTTTTCCTGCTGCATTACAGCATAGTGTATCTGCACTCAACTGGTATTTCCCTTCACATTACCCCTTGATATAGTTCATAGTTATGGAAAATCGCCATTCGACCTGAATACTGAGGGAAACCCCATCATGACCCCGAACATAACTGAACGCCGGTCAGGCGTTCGCTTCGAAGCAGATGAAAAACCGCCAATCCTGCTCGCAACAGGACTCGGTCTTCAGATCGCTTTACTGACCATAGGCGGCGTCATATTGACTGTAGCTATCGTAAGCAGAGCCGGCGGCGCAGGTGAAGCTTACCTGTCGTGGGCGGTGTTTGCCGCAGTGGCGATAAGTGGAGCAACCACGATCCTGCAAGCGGTTCGAATTGGCCGGATCGGAGCAGGTTATGTACTCATGATGGGTACGTCGGGGACTTTCATCGCCGTATGTATTACGGCGATAGCGCAGGGTGGTCCGGCGTTGATGGCTACTCTGATCATCGTCTCCTCGCTGTTTCAATTTGTACTATCGTCCCGACTATCCCTTCTTCGACGAATCCTGACACCTGCGGTTTCTGGGACTGTAATCATGTTGATTTCAGTCACGGTAATGCCCATTGCCTACGATATGTTGAAGAACCTGCCCGACGACCTTCCGATAACCGCAGGACCGCTTACAGCGCTCACTACCATTCTCGTTACTGTTGGTATCGCACTGAAGGCAACATCGTCGCTGCGGCTATGGGCGCCTATAATCGGTGTCGCTGCCGGCTCTATCGTCAGCAGCTATTTTGGCTTATATGACACAGCACGCGTCGCCGCCGCATCGTGGATAGGACTTCCAGCATTTAACTGGCCAGGTATCAATCTTGAATTCGGATCTGTTTTGGGACTTCTTCCCGCATTCATGTTTGTGACACTGGTCGGCGCTGTCGAAACTGTCGGTGATTCCATTGCCATACAGCGCGTATCATGGCGGCGCCCCCGGGCAGTGGATTACCGGGCCGTTCAGGGTGCGGTTGCGGCAGACGGCGTGGGCAACCTGCTGTCCGGCATCATGGGTACTGTACCCAATACGACCTATTCAACAAGCGTAGCGATGACCGAATTGACTGGCGTTGCGTCTCGACGGGTAGGAATAATCATTGGAATCACGTTTCTTGGCATTGCGTTTCTGCCCAAAGCCCTCGCCGTGTTTCTGGCGATACCTGATTCAGTTATTGCGGGCTTTCTCATAGTTCTGCTCTCGATGCTCTTTATCATCGGCATAAAGCAGGCCGTTCAGGATGGTATCGATTATCGGAAGGGTCTGGTAGTGGGAATAGGTTTCTGGGTTGGAGTAGGCTTTCAGAACGATGCGATATACCCCGAGTTTTTTTCTGATTTCGCCGGTGGACTGCTACAGAATGGAATGACGGCTGGTGGTCTTGTAGCCATTATCATGACCTTGTTTCTGGAGATGACTGCCTCCCGCCGTTTTCGTCTGGAAGCAGATTTCAATCTCTCGGCTCTGCCTATTATCAGGTCGTTTCTGGAAGCTTTTGCATCCCGCAATGCTTGTGATCAGGAGATGGCAGACCGGCTTGTGGCAGCCAGCGAAGAGACTTTACTGACTCTTCTTCAGCGTGATGAGGAGGAGCATGAACAGAGGCGTCTTCTCCTGGTTGTGCACAAGGAAGACGGAGAAGTCGTGATCGAGTTTGTCGCTGCTGCCGGTGAAGGAAATTTACAGGATAGAATTTCACTTCTCGGTAACGAAAGTGCAGTTGAAGATACGGCAGAAAAAGAGATTTCTCTTCGTTTATTAAGGCATTACGCTTCCTCTGTCCACCATCAGCAATATCACGATACGGACATCGTGACCATACGTGTGGAAGCTCATGGGCCGGAAGCAGAGGCCAGCAGCCCCTGACTGACAGGCATCTCCCGCGTTGATTGCTTCAATGCCGGCATGTAGCGACGCTGGTCAGCGAAGATTCCGCAGACAGTGTCTGCGGAATTGGATATGCGAAGTAGAATGCCTTAATTTGCGAGACATTGCGCATCGAAAATCCTTGACCGATACCGGCAGAAAGGTCAACGGGTTTTGGCCCTGAACGTCAGCCCGTAAGTCCGGGGTGGGTTTATGAAAGTGTGCCAACTGCCCGCTTGAAACACGGAATCAAATACCAGCATGTTCATCCGCTTGTTTCCCAGGTTGCGACCCCACAGGATTGCCTCATAACGGTCATCGGTGGTCTTGAGACCGAGTTGCGCGTTGAAGAGGTTGAATGCCCCTCGCACTTTCTCCGGATCGAGATCAGACCCGGTGTTGACTTCACCGATATGCGACCAGTTCAGGTTGACCAACCAGCGCAGGTCTGAATTGGGAATCTCACGGTCGACAAAGATCGATGTGCTGCCCTGCCACAAAGGCGATTGAGTAAGCCGCTTGTCCTGCAGGTTGGCGTTCGCTGCGACCAGTTCTTCACCGTAACGCGCATCCGTGTATGTGACGCCCGCAGTAAGGAAGAAGCCGCCGCCCAGGGCAAGAAGAGACTCAACTTCCACCCCACTGGATATGGCCTCCTTGACATTGCTGATGATAAAGCCAAGTCCTGTAAAGGAATTGAGTTGAAAATCATCGAATGTAGCATGAAAAAGTGCACTGTTGACGGTAAGCCGCTGGTCCAGGAACCGTCCTTTCAGACCCAGTTCCAGTGAGTCAGAAGTTTCCGGATCGAAGTGGCTCTGATCGATGAAGTTCCCGTTGGCGTCTCGGCTGCCAACAGCTTCCTGGTCCAGATTGAAGCCGCCAGCCTTATATCCGTGACTGTAGCTGGCGTAAACGTTGATGTCATCGCTTGTATGCCATGCGGCTTTGACTGTGCCCGTGACCTTGTTCTCCTGTTCCTGATTGTTGTAGCTCGCGTTGTCGCAAAGCGAAGGAATGGGTACGAAGGTGCAGAATGGATCGCTGACAGCTGTTCCGGGGACGGCGCCATTAATGGTGGAACCCGCATCTTTTTCCTCCGAGGAATAGCGCAATCCTACCGTCACGTCGAATGCCGGGTTCACAATCCAGGTATTGTGGGTGAACAGCGACCAGCCGCTGGTTTCAGAGAAATAGAACGCATCGTAGCCCTGTCCGGGAACACCCCGTCCAGCGGGGTCCCCTCCCAGGAGTGGCGCCACTTGTGGCGCACCGATGATTGTGGCGAGGTAAGTGTCCCCATCGTTGGACAGCACGATTATCTCGTCCGAATCCATGTCCTCTGTATAGATGTAGGCGCCTGCCAGCCAGGAAAAGTTGTCGTTCTCGCCATAAAGTTGAAATTCCTGGGAAAAGTTCTCGAACTGCTCATCTGTTAGCTGGGGGTACGCAACGTCCGCGCTGGTGAAGTCGATATCCTGGGCCCGGGCAACCTGGTAGTCTCTGAGCGCCGTGATCGACCTGAACGTCAGGCTGTCACTGACCTGCCAAAGTACATCAAGCGATACACCCCTGTCTTTCACGTCCTCGTAGGGCTCGAAGTTCAAGCCCACACGCGAATCCTGATCGACTTCAAAAGTTGTGATATCACCACCCAGAGCGGCAATGACGGGGCTCGTTGGACCAGTGATCCAGAACGCTGCAGGACAGCAACTTTCATCTTTTTCGGTATAGTCGCCGATGAACCGTACCTCAACCTGATCGTTTGGCGTCCATAGCAGTTGACCCCTGATGTTGTAACGGTCGCGGTTGTCATAGGCCCTGTCGGAATCGATATCCTCATAGAAGCCGTCCCGTTCACGGTAGGCATAGCTGACCCTTCCGGCCAGAACATTTTCTGCGAGTTCGGCATTGCCGATGAAGCCATACTCCCGCGATTCGAGGTTGCCTATACCCAGGTTTACGGCAAAGTCATTTTTGAATTCCGGCTCCCGGGTGATGACATTGACTGCCCCGGCAACAGTGTTCTTACCGAACAGTGTGCCCTGTGGACCGCGCAAAATTTCCACCCTGTCGATATCCGTCAGGTCGTTGAAGGCAAGCCCCGCACGGGAGCGATAGATGCCGTCGATAAAGGTGCCCACCGCCGCTTCGAGGCCTGGATTATTGCCTGTCGTACCGACGCCGCGAATTCGCAGGGTAGCGCCGTTGGAAGTGCTGTTTGAACTATATACCGAGACCGATGGCGACACCTCCATCAGACCGTACATATCCACCACCCCTCTTGATGAGAGATCTTCCCCTGTATATGCGGACACTGCGATCGGAACATCCTGTATCGATGCCTCACGTTTGGTTGCCGTAACAATGATCTCTTCGATAATAAAATTGGTCGATTCAACGGCTGAGGCCGCGTAAATGACCGATGGAAATGCGAGCACGGAAATACCCGCCAGACTGGCTACAAATTTATTCATGGTTTTCCCCTGTACTATCCGTTATTAGCAAAGCAACTGACAGCATGATCATGTTCAATAATTCCCGAATCCTACAGCCTGCCTCAACAGCTCTCATCTAACATAACGCAGAAAATCCAGGTCAGCCGGACTGTTTGCTCCGCGACAGCGGCATGGCGGGTTTTTGGCCCGCTGAAGGCTCTCCCGGTACAGTCAAAGCCGCCTCCGACAGTGCTACATTAGGTGCTATTTCGTGGGGAGTCAATATGTTATCCGGGTCTGTTATCCGGGTCCCGGGATGATTGCCAAAAATGTCAATTTCTGTTTACTGAATGATAATGTAGCAAGCACAATACAGTATTCCGTACAAGAACAAGTGAGCAGCAACCATGATACGTACAGTACGTTGTCATCAAATCGACGAAGACATCACAACAGTCACCCTGGACACCATTAACCTTGACCCACCAGCAGAAGGAGAGGTTCAGGTCGCCATCAAGGCGTGCGCTGTAAATTTCACTGATATCCTGAAAATTCAGGGAAAGTACCAGAGAAAACCGCCATTGCCCTTTGCACCTGGCAGCGAGGCAGCCGGTGATGTAGTTGCCATTGGTAGCGGGGTCGACGACGTTGCAGTTGGAGATAAAGTCATCATCGGCGGTGACCATGGCGGGTTTGCAGAAGCACGGAATATCAGTACCCATAACGTTACTCCAATGCCAAAGGCAATGACGTACGCCACTGCTGCGTCCTTTAGTACAGCTTATTTAACTGCCTGGGTTGCACTGACTTGCCGCGGCCACCTGAAACCGGGTGAAAACCTGCTGGTGCATGGCGCCACTGGTGGTGTCGGATTGGCCGCGGTCGATCTGGGGAAATACCTGGGGGCGACTGTCATCGCGACCGGTGGCAGGGATGATAAGCTCAAAATCGTCAAGGAACGTGGCGCCGATCATGTCATCAATTACACCATGCCCGATGGGGAAATTGGCGGCTTTCGCAATAAAGTCAAGGCATTGACTGACGGCCGCGGCGCCGACGTCATTTATGATCCGGTCGGTGGTGGCGCATTCGATGAATCCATGCGCTGCATCAATGTTGACGGACGGCTTTTGACCCTGGGATTCACCAGTGGTCGCTGGCCTCAGGCTGCGGTTAACCTGATACTGATCAAGCAGTTACAGGTGATTGGCGTACGTGCTGGTGAATATGGCAGGGTCTATCCCGAGAAAGGTATAGAAAACACCCGTGCGATTTATGAACTTGCTGATTCCGGGAAAATACAGCCGTATGTCTGCAGGACCTTTCCGTTGGAAGAGGCAGTCTCCGCCATGCAAATGCTCGAAGCACGGAATGTTGTCGGCAAATGTGTAATAACAATGAACGGTTACAGTGTCGATGATCAGTAACTGTTGAGAATGGCAGGGAGAATGTTCAAGGTGACTTCTGTCATCAGGGATGCCGCTGGATTGAGACCGATGCTCCCAGGCTGGATTCCGCCTGTCCCCGGAATACTCCACGGGCCGGTGGGACATCACCGTAATCCCGGCCCACCGCCACCCTGATATGCCGCTCGTCCCCTTCTGTGTCGTTTGTCGGGTCAAACCCCAACCATCCCGTGTCGGGAAACCAGCACTCTACCCAGGCATGGGATTCTCCCACGACAGTACCCACTTCCGGCGGACCCAGGTACCCGGAAACATATCTGCAGGGAATCCCCCAGTGGCGCAGGATAGAGGCCATGACATGGGCATAATCCTGGCAGACTCCTTGACGGGTATCGAGGATGTGTTCGATTGGGGAATCCACCTGTGTGCTCCCTGGAAGATAGGTAAATATCTGGTGCAGTCTACGACAGAGTTCTCGCACGCTGGTCAGAGGTTCATCTTCAGGGTGCAGATCGTGGGTATCCATGAATTTTTCCAGTACCGGTGGGCAGTGTACGAATCGGCTGGGGTTTGTCATGGACCAGGACTCCAGTGATTGCCAACCGTTATGTGATTGGGAATTGGGTGCAGGGTCCAGTATTTCTACCTCCACGGTAGATTTTGCGATGATAGTGAGCCGTTGGTGGCGACCTGGGCGATCAAAAAAGTGCCCGGTATTGCCGAATGGATCGTTGAACTCAAAGAGAGGACCTGCGGGATCGGTGTTCAGTGAAAACTGCCGCACAACCTGGCAGCGCTCGCGCAGGGGGTGAACATGCAGGGTCATCACCGAAGACTGCACCGGGGAGGTATAGTCAAAGTTCAAGATGTGTTCAATAGAATAAAGAGCAGTCACGTGACCAACTCCTCAATATAAGCAGACTGAATCAACCCATGCAAAGCTCTGGCATCCTTTGTTATTTCTTCCATTGCTGCAACTTCAACCGCCGCCATAAGGCGCAGAGCCATGCGGTGAGGAGCAGCCAGCGGGTATCGGGCGCCAGAAGGATCAATACCAGTAAGCGCCTGGTCAATGCGACCAACCGCAAAGCGCAGTGAGTATGGAAGTTCGGGATTGCGGACCAGCAGATTCAGTACCTCTTGCTCGTGAATTTCCATGGAATGACGGCGACAGTACACTTCATAAGCTGCACACACTCTCAGTAGATCATCCCGGGAAACGGAAGACTCCTTCCAGGCTTCAAGCAAGCTGGCCTGATTTTGCAGCCTCTCCAAAAAACGTCCCAATTCCAGAAAGCGCCACCCGTCGTCCCGCGCCATCTCTGACTCCACCACCCCTGCAATCAGGCGCAACCTGTCGTGTGCCTGGGACACCAGGGATAATGGGGCATCTGACCATTCCTGGGCGAAGTCTATCTTTTGCATCCAAAGGCGCCCCTGGTTCAGGCACACCCACACAGAAAGCGGCAGGTGAGGCCTGACCTGACGGGCATTTTCCCTGGCCCTGCTCCAACACGACAGCATGGAGCCGGAATTACTTTGCTCTTCCACAAGAACACCGGTCAGAGTGTAGGCATCAACCATGAAATAAGTCTCAAGTTCATCAGGGTTCTCTTCGGGTATTCCCGGGGGAGACTGGCCCAGGGCCTGATACACCACCTGCCAGCTCCTGGCTAAATCCACGGCCGTGTGATCAGGTAACTGGGTGAGTTGGTGACGCAACAAGCGCGCAGTATGCTCTGTTCGCTCGATATAGCGACCCATCCAATAAAAATCTGCTGCCACTCGAGCTAACATGGTACAGCTCCCCCTTGAGCAGAATCTCCCAATACCCACAGATCCTTACAGCCACCCCCCTGACTCGAATTCACCACCAGAGACCCCCGCCGCAAGGCGACTCGACAAAAGCCTCCAGGAACCACATGCGACCCTTCCCTTCCCTGCAGTACGAAGGGGCGCAGGTCCACATGTCGAGGTGAAAATCCGCCATCTATGAAGCAGGGCGCGCGCGAGAGATTCAGCACCGGTTGGGCGATAAATCCGGCAGGGTCAGCTCGCAGACGACGGGAATACTGCTCCCGTTCATGAGCGGTGGACTGAGGTCCAACCAGCATCCCGTAACCGCCGGCGCCACCTACCTCCTTGACCACCAGTTGCTCCAGATTTTCAAGGGTATAAGCCAACTCACCGGGTTCTCTGCAGAGATGAGTTTCCACATTGGACAAGATAGGATCCTCGCCCAGAAAATAGCGGATTATCTCCGGGACAAAGGCATACAGGGATTTATCGTCTGCCACTCCGGTTCCCGGGGCATTGGCCAGCACAAGGTTGCCTGCCCGGTATGCGTGGAACATCCCCGAAGCCCCCAGCATCGAGTCCCCGCGAAAGGTCACCGGATCCAGAAAATCTTCGTCAATACGCCGGTAAAGTACGTCAATACGCCGCAATCCGGCAGTGGTACGTGCATAAAGAACCGCATCCCTCACCTCCAGGTCACGGCCTTCCACCAGATCAATACCCATCTCTCCAGCCAAAAAGGCGTGTTTGTAGTAGGCAGAGTTGTATATACCGGGTGTCAAAATCGCCACGTTAGGTGATCGGCCTACGTGGGCCAGAGAGGCAAGGGTAGCGTAGAGGTGTTTGGTGTAGTCCGCAACCTCCCGTACCTTGTGTGCCCGGTACAAACCTGAAAATGCTACCTTCATGGCGTTGCGGCAGGCCAGCATGTAGGACACTCCTGACGGTACTCGCAAGTTGTCTTCAAGAACTGCGAATCCTTCACGGGTACGCACGATATCAGTGCCGCACACCGAGACATACACATCGTGCGGGACCACAACACCTCGCATCTCCATGCAGTACTGCGGGCAACCCAATACCAGATCTATGGGTACTACCTTGTCCCGCAGACAATGCCCACTGTGATATACATCTTTGAGAAACAAATTGAGCGCTGTCAGGCGTTGTTTCAGACCCCGCTCGATCGTCTCCCACTCGTCAGCCGTCAGTATACGCGGCACACAGTCAATGGGAATGATCTGTTCACTGGATTCATCCCCCAGTACAGTAAACGTGATCCCCTCGTGGAGGAAACGTCGATAGACCCCCTCCTGGAGTTTTTCCAACTCCTCCGGGGCCAACTGCGCCAATACCTGACTTAACCTTCTGGAGGCCTCGTGGGGATTACCATCTGAATCAAACATTTCGTCATAAAAATCGACGCTCAACTCATACCGGTTAAATCCTGAGGTATCGTCCATATGTTCTTGCCAAAAATTCAGCTGAGGATAGGGAAGATAGTCCACATATTTAAAGAACTATTCAACTCATACAGAAATTGTGTTCCTGTATCCCCTCTACTTAATGATCTGTCCGTCTAAAGTTTGACTCCAGGCGCAGGAATACCCGTCTACCACGCGGGTCAGCGGACCGGGGATCATAACTGCCGGCAATGTTCACAAAAGGCGGATCAGTACCTGCGATATTGACCAAACCAAAAGCTACGGAAGTCTCTGATCCTGCGCCGAACAGGCTACCGACATTAAAGTGGACATTAGCGTCCAAAGTGGTAAAGGAGTCTATATTTTGCCCGCTGTCATCGTTGTATCCACCGACATGACGCAAAAGCAGGTTGTAGACAGTCCGTTCACGCATCAGATTGACACCGGCAACAGCTTTTAACGCCTGCGTCGGTGCACCGACATTGGTTCGGTTCAGACGACCCAGGCCATCGCTGGTAACACCGGCATTGACGACCTCGTAATCAAGCAGGACAGTTGCTTCCAGGAACGGCGACAATTTGCCCAATGCTGTATCGAATCCTGCTCTTGCCGACAAGTCCATGCCGCGCACATCGATAGCGTCGGCATTGATAAAGGCCACGTTTACGATGGAAATCGTCCCCGCTGACGTACGCTGGACCCGGACATCCTGCGGGTCCGAATCTACGATCGCCTGGGCGTTGTCCTTGCGCAATACATCCTTGAAGGCATAGTCGAAGAAGTCGACGCCCAACGCAACATCGTGACGCGGCTGCCACGTGGCGCCGATGTTAACCGCCAGTGAGGTCTCGGGTTTGAGAGCCGGGTCACCCACTGTGCGCCGTCCTGCAAACGTGGTTGATCCGTCATAGTCTGTAATGTTGACGAAGTTGGTCTGCACACCCTGGGTCTGAAACGTCGAGGGCGCACGAAAAGAAGTGCCTGCCGAGGCGCGCAGGGAAAACGCCGGGGAAGGTATAGCGAGTAGCGTCAGTTTAGGATTCAGTGTGTCTCCAACACCGCTCCCGTAGTCGGCGTAGCGCAGGGCGCCGGCAATTTCCATCCACGGTGCAATCGGTAACAGCACTTCGCCGTAGGCCGCATAGACGTCCGTCTCACCGGAAAAATCCGGATTGCCGATGAGAAATGCAAAACCGTCATGGCGGGTAACAGTGTCATAGACAGCGGACAACGACTGCTCGCGCCACTGCGCACCGAGTGCAAACCCGGCTGGACCGCCGCCAAAGTCACCGAAGTCTCCGGTAATGTTGACATCAAGCAGATGTAATGTTGACTCGACGTTGCCCAGGTAGTCGCCGACGATAAATTCGCGCAGATGGGGATCGTTGTAAGTAGAGTCGCCAGGGCGTGCCATGAACACCGAACTGAATGGGTTAAAATAGAGGCACGATCCCTGTCCCGGTACAGGCGGGACAGCGGCAGTGGGGCGAGTATCACATTCAGCACCGCCAAAACCCATCAACGCGGCCTGGAAGTTCGCAGCAACGATGTCGCGAGGATTAAGTACGGCGTCGTTCGTAGCCTGTACATAGGAAATATCCCATATCCTGTTACCCGACCAGTCGCCTTCGGCGCCGAATGCCACGCGTATGGTGCTGTGACGATAATTGTGAATCTCTGTCGGCTGACCGACGCCATAGGGCCTGCCTTGGAAAAACACATCCTCTCCGAACACGTTACCAGGATTGGCAGCCGGTACCAGGGGTGTGTTGAGAACCGGAAAACTCGGCGACACTTCCCGGGAGATGTCATTACGTGCATAACCCGTTTCCGCCCAGAGACGGATGCTGTCCGTCCAGTCCCAGTCTGTTCGGGCATATACCTGAAGTCGATCTTCAACGGGCACTGCCGTTACCTGTGGGCCGAAGTCAAACCGGCAAATCGTATTATCGTCATCCAGATTCTGCAATAAGCCGCCATTGGCCGTGCAGCCAGGGTCCGCAACGGTGCGGCCCGACGAGGGCAGGTTAAAGCTGCCAGGATTGCCGAATCCACTGGTGGCGGGTCTCAGCCAATCTACCTCACCGAGAACCAGGCTGCTTCGATTCAGATATCCCGTCGCAAGCAGGAACGATCCGCTCGCACCCAGAAGGCCGCCAAACGCTGCATCCATATTCACGTCATCCTGTGTGCCATTACCCTGGCGCGTACGATACTCGACACTCACATCCAGCCCATCAAGGTCATTACGCGTAATGAAGTTAACGACTCCTGCTACGGCGTCGGACCCGTAGATCGCCGAGGCGCCATCCTTCAGAATTTCGACGCGCTCTATGGCCAACATCGGCGCCAGCGCCGCCAGGTCCACAAAGCTGGCGCCATCGTCCGTCTGCACCGCTGAGACAACCTGACGCTTGCCGTTCAGCAGAACCAGCGTCGAGGCCACCCCCAGGCCGCGCAGGTTGATATTGGAGGTACCGACAGTGAAATTTTGCGACAGATTGTCCGAGTTGTTTTCGGCGCCATTATCCGTGGGCATAAGACCTATCAGGTCCCGGATATCCTTGGCAGAGACGTTGCTCAAAGTTTCAGCATCGTATACTGCCAGAGGTGACGGGTAATCAGCCTGGCGGGCAATACGACTACCGGTCCTGGCAACAACCACGACCTCCTCAATGTAGTCGGCAGGGATTGACTGTTCAGCCGTGACTGTCAGGAGCAGTGCACAGAGTATCAGGGAACTCGACTTGACTTGCATCTATACCATCTTAACTCAACAACTCCGCAACTTTCGCATAAAGGAGGCTGTCCGAAAACAGACTGACCTACTGCGTGGCCATATTTTCCGCTTATTTTCGTTCAATATGTACAATATTTGCCTCAAATAATCAAAAAATATGACTCAATCAGGCTCGCCCTCGCTACGGTCGCAGTTCCCGGGCAGCCTCCCAGGCGGCTTCATGTAAATGGTGCAAAGGCAGATCCAGCGCCTCGGCCACGCCTGGATGCATGATTTTCCCATCATGTACATTCAGGCCGTTGGCAAAATGGGGGTTGCGTTTGATAGCGCTATACCAACCTCTCTCAGCAAGTTCAATGACGTAGGGTAATGTCACATTGTTGAGCGCTATCGTGGATGTGCGTGCAACAGCACCGGGCATGTTGGCTACGCAGTAGTGAACGACGCCTTCCTCGATATAGGTTGGCTGTTCATGCGTTGTCGGGTGACTGGTTTCAAAACAGCCTCCCTGGTCGATCGAAATATCCACCATCGCTGTACCATCGGCCATGTCGGCAACCATCTCTCTGGTCACCAGTCGCGGCGCGCTGGCGCCGGGTACCAGGGCAGCACCAATAACGAGGTCTGCGGAATGCACTTGCTGACGCAGGTTGCGGTCGTTAGCCATCAGAACTTTGACGCGTCCTTTAAAATATTCCGATAACCAGGTCAGGCGTGATACGGATCGATCGAGGATGGTGACGTCCGCCTGCAATCCAACGGCCATCATGGCAGCGTTTGCACCAGCAATGCCACCACCCAGGATCACCACTTTGCCGGGGGAAACCCCGGGCACACCACCAAGCAAAGTACCGCGGCCACCAGTCGCTTTCTGTAACGCATAGGCTCCAACCTGAACTGACATCCGTCCCGCCACCTCGCTCATGGGCTTGAGTAGCGGCAAGCCACCATCGGCGGAAGTCACCGTTTCATAAGCGATGGCGGTGACACCCGAGGCCATCAGGGCATCTGTCTGAGTACGGTTGGCAGCAAGATGCAGATATGTAAACAGTACCTGCTCCGGCTTCAACCGTTCGCATTCCTCAAGCTGCGGTTCCTTGACCTTTATTATCAGATCCACATTGAACGTCTCATTGACATCGGCAATCTTCGCCCCGGCATCCCGGTAGTCCGAATCGGTAAAGCCAATGCCGGCTCCTGCGTTGGTCTCGACGATAACATCGTGCCTGTGTAACGTGAGTTCAGCAACCGACCAGGGCGTGAGGCCGACGCGATACTCATGAACCTTTATCTCTTTGGGTATTCCTATACGCATGTTGTTTACCTCTCACTAAGGTGTCTGGAGACAACAAGGCAAAATAGTATTTTAAACCACATTTCCAGGGTAATACTGTATTTTCTTCTCTTTTACTCACATGCAACAGAACTGGCTCTTGTCATCGCCAACCTGCCGTTATGATGGCAAAATGCAGGGGTAATCCGAGTGATGCCGAACCCAGGGAGTGTGTATGAGTTGGAAGGACGATGTTGATGAACTGGCGCGTCAGACTGAACTGGCCAGACAAATGGGTGGTAAAGACAGTGTGGCATTTCATCATTCCAGAGGGAAGCTGACCATTCGCGAGCGAGTAGACCTGCTGGCCGATGCCGGCAGCTTCTATGAAATCGGACCTCTTGCCGGTACTGCAACATGGGAAGGGGATCAGGTTCGGGGGCTTAAACCTTCCAATACAATCATTGGCACCTGCAGGATCAATGACAGAAAGGTGGCTTTTTCCGGTGGCGACTTCACCATTCGCGGTGGTGCTGCCGATGCGACTATTGGCAACAAGAGCCAGTTTATCGAGAATCTGGCTAATGATGCCCGTATCCCCTATATCAGATTGCTGGATGCGACCGGGGGTTCTGTCAAGACTTTTGAACAAATGGGCAGAACCTACCTGCCAACAGGGATAGGTAGTCAATTAGCCATCGAACTGATGCAGACAGTACCGGTTGTTTCAGCGGTATTGGGTTCTGTCGCCGGATTACCTGCTGTCCAGTCATGCCTGTGTCACTTTAACCTGATGGTCAAAGGCGCCAGTCAGGTATTTGTTGCCGGACCAAAAGTGGTTGAACAGGCAACCGGCCAGGAAATCTCCAAGGAAGACCTTGGGGATGAACGCATCCAGGTCAAAAACGGTGTCATCATGAATCTGGCAGAAGATGAACCGGATGCCATGCACCAGATCAGACGATTCCTGTCTTACCTGCCGGCCAATGTGTATGAACTGCCGCCACGCATCGCGACAGATGATGAAGCTGATCGCAGGGAAGAATCCCTGCTATCGGTTGTACCTCGTGATCGACGTAAAATCTATGAGCCTCGAAACATATTGAATGCGGTCCTTGATAAGGATTCCTTCTTTGAAATTGGACCTTACTATGGCAAAGCGCGAGTCACGGGTCTCGCCCGACTCGGTGGAATGCCCTGTGGTGTGATGGCCAACAATCCCAAATTCAACGGCGGTTCCATGGATGGGGCAGCGGGAGAAAAAACCATACGCCTGATTGAACTCTGTGACATGTTTCACCTGCCTCTGGTTTATTTTGCTGACGAACCCGGATTTTCCGTGGGACCTGCCCAGGAAAAGGCCGGTATTGTTCGCGCCGGCGCCAGAGTCGTTGCGGCTACTCATAATAGTCGCTTTCCCTATGCCTGCATCGTGGTGCGGCAACTCTACGGCGTAGCCGGAGGACTTCATTTCCGTGAAAAGGGTCTGTACCGGCGCTATGTCTGGCCATCTACCCATGGGGGATCAATGCACATTGAGGGTGGTACAGCCATAGCCTACAAACGGGAAATCGAATCCGCAGATGACCCGGAACGCAAACGACAGGAGATTGAAGACAAGTTGCAGGCCATATCGTCACCCTTTAGAAATGCTCACGCCTTTGGAATTGAAAACATGATTGATCCAAGGGATACACGACCATTGCTGATCGATTTCATGGAGGATGCCTGGCGATTGCTGCCGGAGAGCCTTGGTCCGCATCCCGGACCTGGTTATCGACCTTGACAGAAACCGGGTTTCGGGCAGCCACCCCGTACGATGCTATCAAACACACACTATTCCCGGCATACAGCAGATGACTTTGGGGTGTTCATTTGCACCAGCATAATGTCGGAGCGCCGAGTTGGAGGAGCATGACTACAGGCATGCGGGGGAGACGAGGTATACCGGCCTGTTTGCCAGTGGTAATCACACATCTGCCAAAAATGGGGGAATTCCCCAAGCCTGAATGCTTCACAGAGTTCTTTAGACCACGAATACACGTTATCATGAGGATATTGTAAAAATTGGAAGGCACACACATGAATAACGACCAGGCAACTGTTCTCAAAGCAGATTTTGATCGCGATGGCTTCGTGATCATCCGTAACTTCGTTCCGATGGAACAGGTGAATGAAATCTGTCGTCGCGCGGAAGACGTCACCAGGAATCAACACCGCAGTGACATGTTCAGCAACGTCACCAAGGGACTCGAGAGGCTGGATGGTTACTTCAGTGAACTGCTCTACAGGGGCAAGCATGTCCCGGTTCTTGAAACACTGTTGGGCAGAAAACCGGAACCCACTACCGCAAGTTTCTTCACCAAAAATAATAACGGTCAGGAAGTGCATCCACACTCGGATGCCCTCAAGGGTGGTGTGATCTGGATCGCTCTGGATAAAGTCTGCAAGGAGAATGGCTGTCTTCACTTTTTGAAAGGTTCGCACCTCAGGGAAGAAGAATTCAAGCATCTCAGGGCTCATGAGCCAACTGACCTGTCAGATCATCCTGACCTCGCTGAAGCAGCAATGGATCCTGGAGATACTGTGTTCTTCAGGCCTACAACAGTACATTGGTCTGGCCCTAACCTGGATGGATCAGAGCGCAGAGGTTTCAATTGTTTTTATGTCGGCAATCAATATAAAAATATGCGTAAGAAAAAAATGGTTAAGCAAATGGAAGCCGTCAGTCAGAAAGCATAAGACCGGAGCAGTTTCTCTCAGGTACAGGACGCATCGAAAATCGATTGGATAGAGGAGTCAAGCATGGCGTTGAATTCGTCCTCCGATTGCCCGTCCGAGAGTCCTTCAGTCAGGGCCCTGGAAAAACTCGCGGCCATCCCGTGGTTCAGCGCCAGCCGGCGATTGGCTTCTACGCGGGAATAGCCACCGGAAAGTGCAACAACCTTCAGCATGTTCGGATGATCCTGGCATGCCTGGTAAAATCCCGGTTCCTCCGGCAGGGTCAGCTTGAACATCACGAGTTCGTCCGATCCCAGGTTGTCCAGATGAGCCAGCAATTGATCTCTCAGCAATACTTCGGCAGCACTCTTGTCGGGTGCGTGGATATCCACTTCCGGTTCGATAATCGGTACAAGACCTGCGGCAACAATCTGCCGTCCCACCTCGAACTGTTGCCGGGTGACCCTTTCGATGCCGGCGCCATTTGCCGTCTTGATAACAGAGCGCATTTTTGTGCCAAAAACGTTTCTTCCCAAAGCTTTATCCAGGAGCGCCGGGAGACCGGGATTCGGCTTCATCACCTGAACTCCGTCTTCTTCATCAGCTAATCCTTTGTCCACCTTGACGATGGGAAGGACATTTTTCACCTCCCAAAGATAACGAGCCGAATTCATGCCTCCGATATCCCGATCCAGCGTATTCTCGAAAAGGATAGCGCCGAGGATACGGTTACCGTTGAATACCGGGCTGGAGATAATCCGGGTGCGCATCTCGTGAACCAGTGAGAACATTTCCTCATCGTTGGTGTACGCATCTTCGTTGATACCGTAGAGATCAAGGGCTTTCGGCGTGCTCCCGCCACTCTGGTCCAGTGCCGCAATGAATCCGGCTTGAGTACGTACTTTATTGAGTTGTTGTTCTGCTATGGACATGGGAAATTGGTTTCTCACTGCGTGAAAAGAAGCAGGAATTTTAAACCGTACTTCTGCATGAATGCAAAAGTAAGTCCTGGAGTCGGAGTAAGGCGCCAAGTGTTCTCCGGCGACGTCCGTCAGTTTTTTTCAGGGTTTCCCGGGCTTCTTAGGTCAGGACCGGGTCAGGCCTCGTCGGGCGTGTCCGGGCCTTGTTGGAAGTCCTCGGGTCTGGGCATGCGATAGCCGACGCCGCGGTGGTTGAAGATCCAGGTCGGGTCCTGCGCGTCATCGCCAAGCTTGCGGCGCAGGTTCCTTATGTAGATCCGGATCAGGTTTGGGCTTACACCGCCACGCGCACCGCGGATGCGGTGTAACATCGTCTCGCGGTGAACGACGTGCCCGGCGTTGACACTCAGCAGCCGCAGCAGCTCGTATTCCGTGGCCGTGAGTTCCACCGCCTCGCCGCGCAGCGTCACCCGACGCGCCCCGTGATCGATCGCCAACTCGCCCAGCACGAACGGCTCGGGCTCGCGGTGGCGCCGCAGCGCCGCACCCACGCGGGTGACCAGCTCCGTCGGGGAGAACGGTTTCACGATGTAGTCCTGTGCCCCCAGTTCGAGGGCGCGTCCGAAGGTCTCGTCGTGCCCGTAGCCAGAGAGGAAGATCACCGGCCCCTCGGACAGTTCCGGGATGTTACCGAACCAATCCACTCCGTCGCGCCCGGGTAGCGCCAGATCCAGCAGCACCAGTTCCGGATGCTCTTGCCGGATCAGCGCGGAGAGATCCTCCGGCGCGCCTG
>JAPOOX010000207.1 GCA_026713185.1 Gammaproteobacteria bacterium | reverse complement strand
CGGCAGCATCACAACACCTGGAGCGTTGCTCGCGACAGATTGTACCGCTGTGCTTTCGTCACTTTCAAAGTGCTAAATCCGACTGACTCCTAGGAGAAACATTCACAGCGGCAGACATCATACTCGGTTATACCGTCATGCTCGCCATTAGAATGCTGGATGAGCCATTGCCACACGACATGGCAGCTTACTGGCAACGACTGCAGTCACGTCCCGCTTTTCAGGCCTGTCTGCGGGCGGACGCAACTGCAGAAATAACGACAGGATGAATACAACTCCGCAATCCCCCGGCACTGCATATGGTGGCGCAGCGACCTCCCCCACTTCAAGGTACCCTTTGCATCCAAAAAGTTCTGCCTTAAGAGATTGACAAGGAACTGGATTTGCTACGCGAATACTGGCGTTTTTTCTGGCCTCTGGCACTGACTGGCATCGTCATGGTGCTTGGCACGCAATTTCAAAACGGCGTGCTCGCAAGGTACCCGGCGGCAGTCACCGAACTCGCCATTTTTGCTATTGCCAGCAGTATCTTCAGTTTGCTCCATGCCGGTGTCAATTTTCTCTCTCAAATGTCCAATGTCTACGCTCGTTCAAGACATGGGCTCATCACAACGCTCCAGTTTGTGGTGCTGATTTCCACGCTCCTGGGGATCATTTTATCGATTCTCGCATTCACACCTGTCGGGCCGGTGTTAATCGCAAAGGTCTATGCTGTTGATGCAGACATCGTCAGTCGTGTTGTCGTATACATGAAGCTCTTTGTGCCGTTGATTATTATCGACGGCCTACGTCAGTTTCAAATGGGTTTGCTGGTGCAGAGTCGGATGACTGGCCGGGTATCTATTCTCAATGCAGTGTATCTGTCGACCATCATTGCCAGCCTGGTGATTGGCTTCAACGCAGGTTTTTCTGCCCCTTATGTACTCGCAGGTTCACAGATTGTGGCGTCCCTGGTCCATTTCGTATTACTTGCAGTGATAATCTTCAGGGATTATCACCTGCCGGTTAAACAGGATCATCTGGATTTACACTTCAGTGAACTGCTTCGATTCTTTATCCCGGTCTCGATGACTGGTCTGATGTTTGCGATCAGCAGACCAGTGCTCTACGCGTTGATTGCACGCACACCAGAAGCAATCGTCAGCATCGCTGCCATGCGTGTCGGTTTTGACGTGTCATCACTGTTTCAGATGACTGCCAACCAGTTTCGACATTTTTTTGTCACCTTTGGCGATTCACATCTAAAAGAAAAACGACTGTTTATGGTACTGGTTGGTGCAGGTATCACAGTGATTATGTTGTTGATAGCGGCAACACCCCTGAGCACATTCTTACTGTCAAATCTGATTGGTATCACAGGAAATCTGCTGGCCTACTCCAGAGAAGTACTCCTCATTATGTGTATTCTTCCGGGACTGATTCTGTGGCGGAATTATTATCACGGCCTGTTAATGATAAGGCGCAAGACAACTGGTATGGCTATGGGTGGTATTGCCCGTGTACTGGGAATATATCTGTTCGCACAGGTATTTTATGTGCTGGGTCATCTGAATTACCTGACAGGCGCATCCATCCTGCTGCTTGGCGTTTTCCTGGAAGCGATCATCGTCATGATCATTTACAGGCGATTTGTAAAACCGGAATCAGCACAGGGTACAGAGCCGCAATCGTACCGGCAAAAATCAGTTGCCTCTACAGACAGTTTACCTGACAACGTTTGATTAGAAATTACCAGACTTTCAAGATACCCGTCAGGATTTATCCGAATTGATGAAAGTCCACCCTCATAAAGAGCCTTCAGCGGGTTACCATAAAAGCCTACACACAAGAATTGTCAGACAAATTTTACTTCAGAAATTATTTTCAAACGTCTATGCTTGCAGTAACAGACAATTGAGTCAGTCCCGCTGAGAGGAGCGTCTATCCTACTGGAAAGAGCGTTTTGAAAATAAGCCAGGAATGGATACAACCGCAACTGCCGGATTATAGAGATTACCAGAGATATTTTGGTCTGGATTTCTACCTGACGCCAGTATTCGTGATGTCCAGTATTGTCATTGTGGCTTTTGTCGTTGGTTCTCTACTCTTTCTGGAGGATGCGACAAGAATTTTTGGTGACACCCGCATCTGGCTCACGACGAACCTGGATTGGTTTTTCATGATCACGGCTAATCTTGCCCTTCTGTTTTGCCTGTTTGTGGCATTCTCTTCTCTCGGCAGGATACGGCTCGGGGGGGCCGATGCAAAACCTGAGTACTCCAATCTGACCTGGCTTTCCATGCTCTTCGCTGCAGGTGTGGGCATTGGTCTGCTGTTTTTCGGGGTTGCCGAGCCGGTCTTTTACTTCTTTGCCCCCCCACTCAGCATTACCCCCGAAACAGCAGAGGCAGCAACCGCCGGTATAGCGGCATCGGTCTTTCACTGGGGTCTGCACGGATGGGCAATTTACAGCATCGTGGGACTTTCTCTCGCTTTCTTCGCCTATAATCGGGGACTTCCTCTCACAATACGTTCAGTGTTCTATCCACTGTTGGGTGACCGCATCTGGGGCTGGCCTGGACACATCATTGATACATTCGCCATATTCGCAGGAATGTTTGGACTTGCAACCTCGCTCGGATTGGGTGTTCAACAGGTCACCTCCGGGCTCAACTATCTGTTTGATGTACCTGCGAACAACATCACCATGCTGGTGTTGATTGCCGTGATTACAATTATCGCCATGATATCCGTACTGACAGGGATTAATGTCGGTATCAAACGTCTCAGCCAGTTCAACATGATTCTCGCGTTCCTATTGCTGTTGGCGGTTATAGTATTCGGCCCGACGATTTACATTTTCCAAAGTGTCTTTGCCGGTCTGGGTGACTATTTCATGAGGATTGTGCCACTGAGCAACTGGGCAGGACGTACGGATTCCAGCTTTCTGCATGACTGGACCACGTTTTACTGGGCGTGGTGGATATCCTGGGCGCCTTTCGTTGGTACATTCATCGCTCGAGTTTCCAAGGGTCGGACGGTTCGCGAATTTGTAATCTTTGTACTGCTCTTACCAACGGTTCTATGTTTGCTGTGGTTTAGCGCCTTTGGAGGTACTGCGCTACACCAGTACATCACTGACGGCTATTCCGGCGTGACAGAGAACGTTGTTGCTTTCAATCTGGAATTTGCACTATTCAAAATGTTCGATCAAATTCCGTTGACGCTGCTGCTTTCCTCATTCGCCATGATTCTGACAATCATTTTTTTTGTTACCTCATCTGATTCCGGCTCGCTGATCATTGCCACCTTTGCAGCTGGCAGCAAGGATGATTCACCCATATCTCAACGTGTTTTCTGGTGTATTCTAGAGGGGTTGGTCGCCACCGCATTGCTACTCGGCGGAGGTCTGGTTGCTTTACAGGCAGCCTCGCTCGCAACCGGCTTCCCGTTTGCCTTTGTTCTATTGGGGATGGCAGTCTGTGTCTGGATAGAGCTTCGCCGCGAACAACGACTCTAATTCACATGCGCCATACCACCGTCCACTGCCACGACTTCACCCGTTATGTAGCGCGACGCATTGGACGCAAAGAATAGCACCACGTCCGCAACATCGGCGCCATCGCCCCAACGTTTGAGTGAGATCATTTCTTCCAGGTTCTCAATAAGTCCCGGAATATTCCGGCGGTTGTCTTCCCAGATTGCCGTCGTGATCAGACCTGGACAGATAGCGTTTACACGAATTCCCCGGGGTCCCCAGTCCGCAGCCAAAGCACGGGTCATGGCATCCACCGCTCCCTTGGTGCCCGCATAGGCAACCCTGCCTATGGGACCGCGCAGACTGGCAATGGAAGAGATGTTGATAACCGAGCCGCCACCACGCTCGATCATGCCGGGTCCCAGACCCAAGGTGAGCATTAACAGGGAACGGACATTGATCGAGAACACCATGTCAAAGTCTTCTTCGGTGACTTCATCCGGTTTACGCCGCATGGGTATACCGGCATTGTTTACCAGAATGTCGACGCCACCGACCGTATCCAGCACACGTTGCGCAAGAGCCGTACCGGCTCGGGGGGGAGAAAGATCAGCTTCCAGTATTACCGGATCGTTTTTAAGGTCGGCAGCCACCCGCTCCAGATCTGACAGAGTGCGCCCACTGAGAACCACACGAGCACCAGCGGCATCCAGCGCCCGTGCGCTCGCTTCGCCAATACCCCGGCTGGCGCCTGTGACAACCGAAATCTTACCGTTCAATTCGTACATACTAACGTTCCTCTCATGTCCTGGGGATGGTGCGATGGTTAATTCAATGATCAGGACCCGGGCAGGGTCACCGTTGCTGTACCAAAGACGCGTGTTTCATTCTGTTTGTTCTTGATGGAGAGATCGAGTATCACCTCATTCTTATCTTCATCAATATCGGTAACCACGGCGCTGACGATATGTTCATGGTCCGCCAGCATCGGCGCCCTGAATACTGTATCGATCTGTTTGATCGTACCCTTCGGCGCCCATTCGTGGATCACTTTAGTCAGCAACCCCATTCCCATAATGCCTGGCGCCAGTGCACCGGGCAGGCCCTGAGCACGCGCCTTGCCATGATCCTCGAAACGGCCTCCACCGGAATAACCAACAGCTTCGGCAAAGCGACGTGTTGCTTCCAGTGAGGTATCAGGTTCAACATCGGGTAGATCCATCCCGAATTCCACGTCGGAAAGTACCTGTACAGTCATGCTGGTTTCTCCCGAATCACCTGCCGCGAATCAGTGCTTGCCAGGTGGTTGCCGGCATCGTCGTAGAGTTGCATGCGAGACACCAGGAATACCATTGTGCCGGATCGTCCACTCTTGGCATATATATCGTGCAGATGGGTTCGACCGGTCAGGGGCACACCGCACCGGACAGGCGCCAAACTGCTCACTGCCTTACCGCCATCCATGGATATTCCGCCCAGTGACGGAAAGTCGATGGGGAGTCGACGTCCTGATGCCAGACTGGCGAGTATGGGCAGGCACGCCTGAAAATTCGGGTGTGACGGGTCTATAAACTCTGTTCTTGTCTCACCAAAGGCTGCAGCCACATTGACGGATCTGTCCGCTTCGATGACAAAGCCGGTACGATCGAATTCCAGGTCCAGAAACTCGGATCGCAATTTTTCGATGTCCGGCATTTCTGTCACTCGATTCAACTCGTCAGGATTTCGATTGCCTGATCACAGGCAGTTTCCGCACGCCTTCTGATCTCATCGTGCGTCAGGCTGCCAAGCGGATGGTCCAGAAGAGCAAAGGGATAGTCGGGCAAGCCCAACATGCGCGCAATGTTCCTGGCTGTGACTTCGAATGGCGAGGTACACAGGACCACAGCCCGTTTACCGGTCTGCTCAAAGGTGATACCGTCGTGCAAACTGCACGTCGAGCAACTTCCTCAGTCTCCTGATGCGGTAATCAGGTAATCGCACTCCGGCGAGAGATTGGTCAGTATATCCGACGGAGCGGGTGCGCTGGCGTTACCCTTGACCCTCATCGGCAAAACCCTGCCGCCGAACCGCGATTTTAATAATGCCGCGGTCTCCGTCAGGAGTTTGTCACCGTTGACTTTCTGGTTCCACAACAGGCCAATGGTCAGGCCATCCAGACTGGTGAGTGCCGGAGCCCTTTGCGATTCCTGAATGTTGGCGGGGATTGTTGGATCAACTAGCTTCATGGTTACTCTCTTGTACTAAAGGCTCAGCAATCTATGCAGACGCCGATGGACTGCGTCTGCATGATGGAGCCCCTGCCGCGACTCCATGACGGTATAAAACACGAATGGCCACCAGCATCGCCACCGCCCACTGTGATGAGGATATCGTCCGGTTCAAGTCCTCGGTGGATGTCCTGTCTGTCCTGCTTGTCATTTGTTCTCTGGATCTTTCCAAGTCGTTCCATGACCGTTCTGGGCTGCTTCGCCTGTTCGAACAGATACTTCCTGACATCTCCTTTCGACCAGCCGCTTCGGGCAATAATCTCGACATGTTCCGGGGAGAATATAACCACACTTTGTCCCGCACTGATACAGCCATAGTTGGCCATGGCATCGGCCATGGTATCCAGAATGGCTTCCGGTGTATTGCCTCCATGGTTTTCTACATTGCAGAACCCGGCACCCGCAAATACAGTGACCGAACTGACCCCTTCCGGATATCCGAACTCCTCGCACAACAATGGCCATGGATTCTTATCTGCCCGTTCGGCAATGCAAAAGCTGTATTTCCCGGGGTTCCCCTGCGTCGACTTGTCGGCGATTCCCGGAACGATCTTGAACACGTTCATAAGCGTCAGTCGAATGGTACGGCCGATTGTCGCGTTAGCACGATTGCCGGGGCCAAAGAGGTTGACGCCAGCGTTCATGCCGATTTCATCGACAATTGGTCCGCTGACAATCAGCAGGTGGGCTGAGCCGCCTGTACTGACTGTGCTGCCGTGGAAATTGAACGGTTCGCGATCCATCGCCTCGAATGCCGCCACAATTACTGGAAAGTAATCGGGCAGACAACCTGCCATCACAGCGTTTACCGCTGCAGCGTGAACGGTCAACTCCAGTCCGGTTGCCGGGTGATGCGCCAGGACGGTTTCTGCGGGTCTGCCTTCCATCGTCACCATGGCTTCTACGCGGCTTTCTTCCGGCGGCACGACGGGCAGACCATCAGTCCAGCCTTGTTCATAACAGAAATCCATGGCCTCTAGCAGATCATCTTGAACTTCGTGGATTGACTGTGCTTCTGACATGGAATATACGTGTTAGGTCAAGGTCGCTATGTTACCAGTGTTCCGGGGGTCGTCAATAGTGATGGTGTCAGAGTCAAGTAAATGGGGTCAGAGTAAAATTAATTAAATGAGTAAATGGGGTCAGAGTAATATGAATGCAGTTA
Organism: Gammaproteobacteria bacterium; assembly: GCA_026713185.1. Taxonomy (GTDB): domain Bacteria; phylum Pseudomonadota; class Gammaproteobacteria; order Pseudomonadales; family Azotimanducaceae; genus UBA7455. The sequence continues at coordinate 5,431 of JAPOOX010000207.1, read as the reverse complement.
TTGGTAACAGGGTACCCAACTTTGCGGTTTCGGAATGGGTACAGGGAGCACCTACAAATTTTGACCAGGAACTGGATCACATCGTTCTGCTGGAAGTCTTTCAGGTCAACTGCCCGGGTTGCTTTTTGCATGGGATACCCGAGGCAATCAACATTCACAACAGATACAGGGATGAGGGGGTGTGCGTACTTGGCATGGCCACTGCATTCGAGGATTTTGACAAGAATACACTGGAGAATTTACAACTGCTTGCCGAAACCGGCAGGGTTATAGGGGAGACCAGAATGGCACTTGGCATGAATGGGTTGCTCAGAGATGGTGACAGACTGTCCTACGATATTCCATTCCCACTCGGAATGGACAACCTTACAAGGACGAGTGGTGAAGTCAGCATGGAAAACATCATGGAGTTCATCTATCAACAGTTTGCAGAGTTTGACTCAAAGCCAGAGAATTTCAGAAACGAGTTCATTGAAAGAGTACGTAACTACCTGGAATCAAAAGAATACTCGGCAGAGACCTTTGAGAAATTTGAGCTACGGGGAACGCCCTCTACCATTCTGGTCGACAGAAAGGGAATCCTCAGGGATGTATCATTTGGACAGCCAGGGTACATTGACGGAATGATCCAAAATTTGCTGGACGAGGAATAAATGGGATCGGAGTAATATTCATTTTGCTCTGACCCAATTAATTCACCACTGGTACTGGAGGCGCGCCGCGAAGTGGCGCGGCAACTCGGGCAGCACCACGACACCACCAAACAGGTTCGGGAAGTTAGCCCGGAAGTAACGCTCGTCAGTCAGGTTCTTGGCTGTCGCGCTGACTATCCAGTTACCCGTTTCGAATACCAGGCCGGCGTTGACCAGGGTATACGCAGGCAAGACCACCGAACCGGAGAAGCCGGATGGTGTGGCAGTCACGTCTGTGACGCTGGCGCTGGCGGCAAATCCGCGTCCAAAGTTGTAAGTACCTGTTATGGACCAGATTTTCTCAGGTATGCCAGCACGACGGGCTCCCTGTGTTCCAGGTCGAACCACTGACCCGATCAACCCACCGCCGTAGAACGATTGCGGCGGGATTCCGGGCACATCGTCGGCGCCAATGAAGCTAAACCGCTCACCTGCCTGCAATGTATTCAGGTTGACCACTTCGATGTGGGAATAACCCAGCGTCACCAGCATCTGATCAGTCACCACCCACCGTAATTCAAACTCCATGCCCTGGGTACGACTGGCCTGGTTGGTTACAGTTTGTTGAGCTGAGTAGTCCGAGCGTTCCTGTTCGTAGGTAGCCAGTGCAAAATAAAGTTTGTCGTCGAGCATGCTACCCTTGATGCCAAATTCCAACAGTGTGGAATCGTCGAACGCGGTGCCGTCTGCAATACTGGCTGTTGCAACCTCCGCACCCTGTCCGGCTATGATAGTCGCCTGCCGCGAAGCGGTGATGTAGGGAACTAATCCGGCAACTGCATAGCTCAAACTCAATGTCCACGATATGCCGTCGACTTCGTCTGCTGACTGGGCAACAACGCAAGATGTATCCAGGCAGAGGTTATTGGCACTCGGTAACAGTAACTTGTCCACCGGCTGTCGGCTTTCGAGCTCGATGGCGTCGTAGCGTACACCCGCCAGGATATTGATACGCCTCCAGTCCAGATCGACCAGCAGCGCAATACCAAAATCCACGGTTTTGCCAATGTAGTACTCGGTATAGTCGTCGTCGATTCGGGTCGACAGCAATCGCCGTGCCAGAGCACTAGGGGGTAAGGTGAGATCCCGCCGGTCGAAATACTCGTTTGTGTAGTCATCACCATGACTGAATCTGGTCACGCGCAGCGAAGGCGATATCTGTACGGCGGCGCGCACATCGTTACCATGGAACTCGTTGGCGATGACAAGCTTGTCTTCGAACACCCACGAATCGTGGAACTGGGAGAAGCCGTAGTCGTTCTCGTTCAGATTGTTGTAGGCCTCGTAGAACGCCTGGTTACGCCACTCCCATTGACCGACAGTTGAGAGGATCGCATCGAAATAGAGCGTTGTTACGTCGTTCAGAAGAAGGTCATCCGGACCCACCAGCACCAGATCGCCAGTAATCTGTGCGGCGCCAACAGATTCCAGTGCGAGCAAGTCGGCATGACAATCGAAAACAGGCGTTGAGCCGATTGCGCAACTATCGGGAAACGGCCCCCGGGGTTCCAGAGGCGATGTTCCACCCGGAACCAGACCGGCCGCGAATGGGTTGAAGTCTGTGAATCCGTCTCCATCTAGGTCGAACTCCGAATGTGAGATGTAACCGTCACCATCAGCATCCAGACCGCGGGGTAAACCGGTGATATATGTGCCATGGTCCACCAGATCCTGGGTCAGCCGGTTCCAGCCGGCGATCTGATTTCCGGCAAAGTCGTGATACATGCCACCAAACTGAAATTGAACGTTACCGACATCCAGATCAAAAGAAATCTGCAGGAGTTTCTGCTCGATCCCGCTGTTGCGGTAGTAGCTGCCGGAGTCCTCAACCAGTCCGTACAGCCAGTAGCCAAAATCCTGGTCGCCAATCTGTCCTGGTCCGCCCTGTTCCGCACTGACCACACGTCTGTCCCAGGAACCGATGTCAACACCGATGGCGCCCGTAGCCTCGGTTATGAACTCTCCACTCTCTTCGATACGTGCAGACTTGGGATTGAAGTTGATATAGCCACCGATTTTGGATGGACCATGGATTGGCGATGCCGGCCCGCGCACAATGTCGACACGACTGGAGGCGCCTAACGGTGTTGGGTAGTTGCCCGGATTATCGAGCCTTCTCACACCGCGAAAGTACGTCTCCCCCGGGGTGCCCCGAATGTCCAGTGTGCCGGCGACGCCGAAAAAGGACTGCGTAAAGCTGCCCGGCGCCAGTGCTATCATCTCGTCGATATCGCGCACAATGAAGCGATCCATCATTTCCTCGCTGACCGAAGAAGCCGACCTTGGTGTCTCCAGAAGGGATTTGTTGAATCCGAACATGGAACGCACACCATCGTCTGGCAGACTGTCGAGATCGACGGTAACCACGATCTCCTCAATACTGCTGTCCTTCTCATCCTGCTCTGTCGCGTACAAAGGGGCTGCAACCGACAAGAACGCAACAGCGAGTATGAATCTGCGCATTAGTAGTCCGGTACAGGCAGTTTTACTGTCGAATGTTGAATGTAGATCCGGCATTCTCAGAACTCTGCTTATTTTTACTTAACAGCTGAAGGTACTCTTCCCAGTTCGATGAGCGAATTGCCGGTATCGCGCAATGTGTCCCTGACATCATGTGGCTTTAAACCGAGTTCTTTTATCGCCTTGAGACAACTGGCCCGGTTGCGTTGATCAGTCGGCTCCGGCCGATAGCCGCCACAGACATTATGGTTGGGAAACAGTTCCTGCAGCGTGTCGAGAAATTCGTTGGCTGGCAGTTCGCCGGATTTGTCATGGGCCACCAGACAATATCTCGAGCCATTGGTGGCAACGTCGCTTTCCGCAGCCAGTCGCTGGCTTTCCGCAATGTCGCGTACATCAATGATGTTCCACAATATGTTACCTCTGCTTCTTTCCACCTCGCTTTCGCCCTTGAGCGCAAGTCCGAGGCGATGCTGAAACACCATCTCCGAATCATGCGGAACACCGAGCAACGGCCCGAAGACATGCCAGGGGCATATGGAAATGACATCGATGCCGGTCTCGATGCCAAAGGCGTAACCGGCTTTCTCGGCATCCACCTTGCCCTTGGAGTATGCGCGCGTCTCACTTGTCCAGAGTGTTTTGCCATCATCACCCATATGTCGTTCCTCGAGGGTTTCGTAGCTGCCGCCTGACCAGTCGTCTTCTGTGTATACATAATTCAAAGGCCGATCGGGGGCGCCCGGACCTAACACAGCGGCCGTGGAGGACGTGTAAATCACCCGTTTCACGGTGCCGACTTTCCTGCACGATTCGAGGATAGCAAGAGTCATGTTGACCAGACCCTCGTACAGTTTTTGAGGAGGCTGGCGGCCATAGGTGGCCGCGTCAGTACCGATATCCGCAGCAACGTGAAATACTGCAGAACAACCTGCAAACGCCTCGTCGTATTCGCCATCCGCAGCTTTGTACAGATCGCAGGAGAAGAGCTTGACGCTGCCCGGGCCTTTTTTGTCGATATCCAGCAGGTAGGAGGTTTTGTCCTCGCGGCTTGAGTCCCGCAGGCAGGCGTGCACGTCGTAGCCATGTTCGACGAGGTTCTTGACAACGTGTGAGCCGACGAAACCCGAGGCGCCGGTCACGGCAACGGGGCCATCGGAGGATCCTGAGATTGATGTCATGGTGTTTATTCCTTTTCCAAATAATTGAGTCTACCGTAAAGTTGCAGGAAACAGCGAGAGCAGAAAGAAACATGTACACTAAAGCTACCCCTGCCTGAAGCAGATAACTGGAGATTATATGAAACACATTCCACTCATTTCCAAAGACGAAGTCGATCCGGAATTCAGAGAAAGATGGGACAACTACAGATTTGATCTGGCTATTTTCCATGTCTGGGCGCACGTACCGGAAGCTTTTAAGACTTATACAGCATTCAATGGGACGGTCTGGCGCGAGGAGGAAGACGGCATGCCTTTGCTGTTGAAGGAAATTGCCGTGGTACACGCCAGCGTACTCAGCCACTCCTCGTATGAATGGGGCAACCACGGCGCCTCGATGATCAGGCGCGGTGGTACCCAGGAGCAACTGGACGCAATCATCGCAGGCGACGTGCAATCGGACCTCTTCGACGAAACGGAGAAGCTGGTGCTACGGTTTACAACCGAGGTCACAATTGATGCCAAACCTGCAGAAGAGACACTTACTGCCCTGGCCGAGATCTTTACCAACAAGCAAATCGTGCAACTCGTTTTTGCTATCTGTGCCTACATGCTGAATTCACGCTTCGCCAATCTTGGCGGCTGCGAGATCGGTGACGACGAGGATTTCGGTATGTTTTCACTCGGCAGAAAAACCTGAAGCGGATACGTTGTACCTTTATCGACGGTGTCCCTGCATGGATCGTTAATGGCGCAAGCAGCACCCTTTTTCACAGAAAATGGACCTGACCCCTTTTTCTCTTCTTGATTATTACGTCATACGTCATGACGATTCCTCAAATTCAGTTGTTGCCGCTCTGTGCCTGTGATTGTGTGTCCGCAGGCAATTATCTCATATCTCCGTCGCACTGAGGTTATGTCAGTAGCCAAATACATCCCAGTGCTAAATCCGACAAACTCCCACGAAGAACTAATGTAATATACTGAATCTCAGATAAGGCACCTTAAACTGTATCGAGGAAACTCTTGACTGACATTACTGAATACGAGACCAAACCCACCAGTGAAGTCCGCGATCTGATCGCCTCTCACCTTGAAGTCAATAACGACTCTCTTGAT
>JAPOOX010000330.1 GCA_026713185.1 Gammaproteobacteria bacterium | reverse complement strand
TCGGGCAGTTTTCCGGTTCGGGCGCCTTCGTTTTGGTTTCCCAGCCGATACCGGGGACGCCGACTGCCAACAGCTTGATCTTCTTCTCTTCGGCCAGCCAGTAAGCCGTATCGCCATCTATCCAGGGTGCATCCTCGGCATACGGGCTGCCCATCAGCACGATGTCGCCCTCCTGCACATTGCCAAGATGCTCCGGCAGGATGGGCTCACCCTTCAGATCGTCAAAGAAGCACACGGCTGCCTCGCCATAATAGGTGTCGACCGGCATATCCCAAAGTCCCAGCATGCCATCCGGCAGACCGGACCAGTTGTCATTATGACCGATACCGAGCTGAATATGAGACCCGTGGTGACCACTTGGCGGGATGGGCCACACGGGATCTCCCGCCTGGTGGCCGACCAGCTGTTCGATCGAACTGTCATCCGGGCAGACCTGATCTTCCAGATACCAGGGCAGGTTGTAAACATCCGTGCCACCCTCTTCCACACTCGTGTCCAACCTGTAAACACAGGATGCTAACTCGGCGCTCAGTTCAACTACTCTATAACCTTGTAGACTGATCATATCTGCTCCTACACTTCTTCGAACGCAAGCGCCCGGGTGAAACTTGCTTCCATTTTGGTCATACGCAGCGGCAGACTGACATAGAAGACGCGATTTTTTGTCAACGTGTCGATATTGACTAACGGTTGTACAATGGGGACATTGGCGCCCAGCAAAACTCTTTTAACCGGTGAGTTATTCGGCGCGGCGGCCTTCTGACTGTATTGCCACAGTATACCCGGCCCGATGCCAACCATCTTGATTTGCCTGTCAGACACCAGCCATGAGCAAGTCTCCGCGGAAAGCCACGGTTGCTCCAGGTCCTCAAATGGACTGGTCAGCAGGACGACATCGCCCACTTCGACATTAGACAGATGTTCCGGCTTGATCTCCTGACCGCGAGGATCTCCTGCTCTCACCCGACCCACAGGATAGTCACCGTTTTCTTGCGCCGGCTCCGGCTTCAGATCCTGCAGATTGCATACTGCAGCAGGCCCCATAAAAGTTTCCACCGGCATCTCCCACAGGCCCTTCATGTCGCCGGGCGTCTCAGACCAGTGACTGATATGTCCGCCACCTCCCTGAACATGGACACCGTGATGTGTGGTCTGTCGTTCCTGGGGCCAAACCTCGTCGCCCCCCGGCGGTGCCCCATACAACTTGAACAGTGAATTATCACCCGGGAATCGCCCCTCCCGCATCACCCATGGTTTGCCGTTCGGGTCGGTGTTGCCTTCCTCCAGCGTGCCGTCAACCAGGTATGCCCTGGCTTTGAGGCGCGGACTCAGGTCTACTGGTTTCAAACCTTCGAAGCTGAACATGATCTCTCCTTTTAATTTTTTGTTGCCGATTGCAGTGCCAGCCAATCAATGCATTTTTACTATCCAATTGCAATATACCTTTATTTTAAATTTCTTGCCGCAACCCGCTGTGTTGAACGCGTCAGCACTTGTCATTAGACTGGCAAGCCTCCTGCCTCTTGCTGATATGAGCCTTCAGCGGGCCAGTTGATGAGAAAGGAGTAATTTTTATAAGGGACATCACTATGGAAACCACCGCATCAAATCACTTCTGGAAGGCGCTATCACTTATTGTCGCACTAACCGCTTTGCCGCTCAGTGCGTCTGCTGAGGAATCATATTCCCCTCACGTCGACCAATCCTACCCGACCAATGTCTATTGGGGCGATACGCATGTGCACACCGCTCTGTCGTCAGATGCCTATATCTTTGGTGTGAGGCTCACTCCGGACGACGCCTATCGTTTTGCCAAGGGAGAGACGGTCCGAGCTACCGGCGGCAAGGAAGTTCGTCTGTATCGACCGTTGGATTTCCTCATGGTTTCTGATCACGCAGAGAACATGGGCGTTATCGCGCGGATCGATGCCGGAGATAAGTCTCTGTTAGCGACGGAAGCCGGCAAGCGTATTGCCAAGGCAATTGACTATCCCATTTCTCTGCTGGAAGCCCTTGATGCAGACACCGACGAGCTGCTGAACGCCTACAATGCTGCAACCTTGATTGCTATCAAAGCTGACCAGGGTCCAGTCCAGGGTCTGGACCAGGCCGACCATGGGATCGTTATGCCCATACGGCACTCGGTCTGGGCAGAGGTCATCGCAAACGCGGAACGACACAATGACCCCGGCAGCTTTACCACCTTCACAGGTTATGAGTGGACAGGAAATGGCCACCGGAATGTTATTTTTGCGGATGGGCCGGAACTCACCAGCCAGGTCGTGGCATGGTCCGCCCTGGACAGCATGAATCCGGAAGATCTGTGGGCATACCTCAAGGGCTACGAGGAAAGCACGGGTGGGCAAGCGTTTGCGATCCCTCACAACGGTAATCTCAGCGGCAACCGGATGTTCGCGCTCACCACTCTCGAGGGTAAGCCCATTGACCAGATTTTCGCCAGGACCCGTTCATACTATGAGCCGCTCTACGAGGTGACACAAATCAAAGGGGACGGCGAATCCCATCCACTACTCTCGCCGAACGATGAGTTCGCCAATTACGAGGTTTTCAAGTGGGGAATCACCAAAAGCCAACCTGACGCGAAGAAACACGGTTCCACAGATACAAAAGTGGAAACCCAAGTCAATCTGCAGACAAAGCCCACCAATGCCTATGCCCGTTCCGCGCTCAAGATTGGGTTGGGAGCCGAATCGGAACTGGGAGCCAATCCCTTCAAGTTCGGCTTGATCGGGAGCACGGATTCCCACACTGCCCTTTCAACCGCTGATCAGAATAATTTCTGGGGCAAGATGCCGGGCAATGAACCCGGCCGGAACCGCGTGATTACCGGATGGAATTACAATGCCGGTGGTTACGCCGCTGTATGGGCGCAAGAAAACACACGGGAAGCGATTTTTACAGCCATGCGGCGTAAAGAGGTCTATGCGACTACCGGTCCTCGCATCACCGTCAGATTCTTCGGCGGGTGGGACTACGTTGCCGCTGACGCCGTACGGCCAGACCTTGCTGGAGTTGGTTACGCCAGGGGTGTACCCATGGGTGGTGATCTCACACAGGCGCCAAAGGGGAAAGCACCAGGTTTTCTTGTTCGCGCCGTAAAAGATCCCGATGGCGCCAATCTCGACCGTGTGCAAGTAATAAAGGGTTGGCTTGACGAAGATGGCGAACTGCATGAGAAGATCTACAACGTTGCCTTGTCCGATGGTCGCACAGAGAACGGCAACGGTAATGTCCCTGCGGTGGGCAGTACGGTCGACATTCCAAATGCTTCATACACCAACAGCATTGGCGATCCGGAGCTGGCCGTGGTGTGGAACGACCCCGATTTCGATCGCGACGAACTCGCCTTCTATTATCTACGCGTACTGGAGATCCCGACTCCTCGCTGGACAGCTTACGATGCGAAATTCTATGGATTGCAAGATCTACCCGATGAGGTACCCATGGTTACTCAAGAGCGAGCCTATTCTTCACCCATCTGGTATACGCCAATGTGAAACTGGTCAACTTGCCAGGATAGGGTAGGGTATACCAGATAGGAGAACTGTCGGCCCAATCATCTCAGTAATCTTGAGGCGTATACCAGATAGGAGAGCTGTAGGCCCGTTCCTGGATGACTGCCGGTTCGGATACTTCCTTGAGGTTATAAAAACTTGCGTCATATGTCTGCCAACGTGGGGTTGGAATCTGCAGGACTCTTACATAGTAGAATGCGGCTTCCTTGTTGTTGAAATCCGGGTCTGTCCAGGTGGTAGAGAGTGAGTGACTACCAATGGAATTGAGATAGCTTGCCGTCTTAACGTCGACCGACGAACCAACAGCGGGAAGCTTATCGTCCTTGCCAATGCTGCGGTCACCTGACCAGGCGACATCATGAATCTTCTCGTGCAGTCGGCCCTTAATATCCCGCCATCCCTTGATAATCTGAATGCGATCCAGATTTGCTCCGACC
>JAPOOX010000107.1 GCA_026713185.1 Gammaproteobacteria bacterium | reverse complement strand
TCCCCCGCATGCCTGTAGTCATGCTCCTCCAACTCGGCGCTCCGACATTATGCTGGTGCAAATGAACACCCCAAAGCCATCTGCTGTATGTCGGGAATAGTGTGTGTTTGATAGCATCGTATGGGGTGGCTGACCTGGGTTATCTTCGTCATGTTTGAAGAGAGTGCCCCGGTCAGATACCGTTGATCTCCCTGGCGGCGTCCATCGTGATCTCGTAGGAATGCAAGCGGGCGCTGTGATTATATATCGAGGATACAAGAATCAGTTCATCTGCCTTGTATTCATTAATAAACTCAGCCATACCGTCCCTGACTGCATTGACATCGCCGACGGCAATGCATCGCCTGGTTGCTGACAATATCTTTTTATCTTCTTTACTTAACTGATTCTCCATTTCCCGCACTGGCGGCGGTAACAACCCAGGTTTACCTTTGCGCATATTGAGAAAAGACAGTGTCGAAGAACTGCGCAGGTAATGGGCCTCATCATTGGTATCCGCTGCACACACGTTGAAACCGAGCATCAGGTAAGGGGCTTCGAGTTGCTCTGAAGGTTTGAAGTGATCCCGATACACCTTAACCGCCCTGGACAGCAACTCAGGCGCAAAATGTGAGGCAAATGCGAATGGCAGACCGAGCATACCTGCCAGCTGGGCGCCAAACAGGCTGGAACCCAGAATCCACAGAGGTACGTTTGTTCCCGCCCCTGGAACAGCAGTGATGCGCTGATCAGGTTGTGGATCTTTCAGGTAATGCTGCAGTTCCACAACATCGCGAGGGAAATCCTCCACGTTGCCGGTGAGTGTTCGCCGTAGCGCCATGGCAGTTACCTGGTCAGTCCCCGGTGCGCGGCCCAGCCCAAGGTCGATCCGACCAGGGTATAACGTTGCCAGCGTGCCGAATTGTTCGGCAATGACCAAAGGGGCATGGTTGGGCAGCATGATACCGCCGGCGCCCACCCGGATTGTCGATGTCCCACTTGCCAGATAGCCGATAACCACTGCAGTGGCGGCACTGGCGATACCGCGCATATTGTGATGCTCTGCAACCCAGTATCGCTCGTAACCCCATTGCTCCGCGTGCCGAATGAGATCCAGGGAATTGCGCAGGGCTTCTGTGGGTGTATTACCCTGGGTAACCGGCGACAGATCGAGAATGGAAAAACAGGTCATGCAAACAACAACCTGCCTTCAACCGGTTTCCTGTGGATGTCGGTCTTTTTCAATGGCTTTCTTATTTCCAACACAGTTTATCAACACGACTTTTATTACACACAAACCTGTTTTCATGACCTGGTAGTTTGTTTGATTACTCTCATCATACATCTTATTTGTACAGGGTACAGATTGGGATTCAGGCAAGTGCGAGAAACTGTCTTTGTCAGCGTTAATATGGTATAAATCACTCCCGTCGGCATTAGCCGACCTAATTCTCACACATATCGACACATGGTTCGGGTGCTGGTCAGCCAGTTGGATCATGGGGTATGTGGAGGCCAAACCCAAAAATTCGGAGTAAACATGTCCAACGTATCCATGCGTTCCCTGCTGGAAGCAGGTGCACACTTCGGTCATCAGACCAGATACTGGAATCCAAAGATGAATGAGCACATTTTTGGATCCAGAAACAACATCCATATTATCAATCTTGAGAATACACTGCCGTGTCTTGAAGAAGCCTGTGAATTTCTTCGTTCTGTGGCCGCCAAACAGAATAAGGTCCTCTTCGTAGGAACCAAGCGAAGTGCGGGGAAAGTCATCAGAGAGCATGCTTCCAGGGCAAATATGCCCTATGTGGACAAGCGCTGGCTCGGTGGCATGTTGACCAACTACAAAACCATCAGGCAATCGATACGTCGATTACAGGATCTGGAGACCCAGAGTACCGACGGAACATTCGAGAAACTCACCAAAAAAGAAGCCCTGTCCAGACAGAGAAGTCTCGACAAGCTGGAGAATAGTCTGGGTGGCATCAAGGAAATGGCTGGTTTGCCTGATGTGTTGTTTGTGGTGGATGTGGACTATGAACGGATCGCGGTCACGGAAGCCAGGAAACTGCAGATTCCGGTTGTCGGCATTGTCGATACCAACAGTAATCCTGAAGGCATAGATTACATCATACCCGGTAATGACGATGCCATTCGGTCCATCCGACTGTTTGTAGAAGCGATTGCAGATGCGGTTATTGAGGGACAGGCCATGTCCCAGGGAGGTTTCAGCGAGGACGATTTCGTTGAATTTGTTGAAGCCCCACCGGCAGAAGCCGTTTCGGAAGAAGCCCCTCCGGAAGAAGAAACTTCGCCACTGCCAGACGAAACAGAAGCCAGCAGTACTGATGCTCCTGAAGGGACTGATGCTTCCCTTTTAAAGACAGAAACTAACGAGGTGAGGGAATAACAGTGGTCGCAATTACAGCTTCTATGGTCAAGGAACTGCGTGAGCGTACTCAAGTCGGCATGATGGACTGTAAAAAGGCGTTGGTAACAGCGCAGGGAGATATGGAACTCGCCATTGAAAATCTCCGTAAATCCAGTGGTTTGAAGGCAGCAAAAAAAGCTGGTCGAATAGCCAGTGATGGACTTGTCGGTATACAGGTTGCAGAAGATTCGAGTCTGGGTGTCATGGTGGAAGTCAACTGCGAAACAGATTTTGCCGCACGTGATGAGAATTTCACTGCCTTTGTTCAGACCGTTGTGGACCGCGTATTCAAGAGCAGGGAAACCAGCATAGAAGCATTATTGCCCACGGGACTGGAATCCGAAAGAGAATCTCTGGTTCAGAAAATCGGTGAGAATATCTCTATTCGCCGGGCAGAGGTTTACAGTGACCCGGACGTCTACAGCTATGTTCATACCAACAGCAAGATTGGTGTGTTGCTTTCAATGGAAGGTGGTGACAGGATTCTCGGCAGGGACCTGGCAATGCACATAGCGGCTGTTGAACCCCTGGTGCTGAATCCTTCTGACGTCCCGGAAGATGTCATTGCCAGGGAACGGGAAATCTATACCGCACAAGCCGGAGACAGTGGCAAACCGCCGGAAATCGCCGCAAAGATGATAGAAGGTAAACTCAGAAAATACATGGCAGATATCAGTCTGACCGAACAGCCCTTTGTCAAAGATTCCAATATCAGGGTCGGAGCATTACTCAAAAAGGCAAATGCCCGGGTGACCGGATTTGTACGTTATGAGGTTGGTGAAGGTATAGACAAGGGCCCGGATGATTTTGCCGCGGAAGTAGCTGCACAACTTTCCTGATACGAACAGTACCGGGGACGCTGTCCAGGGGCCACTCATCAGGTTTTTTGATACAGGATGTGTTGTGATTGACGACATAAGAGATGATGCCAAAGAGCGAATGGACAGGACATTGGAATTCCTGGAGAGTACATTTGCCCGGATTCGAACAGGAAGAGCTCATCCCGGTATCCTGAATGGCATTACCGTGTCCTATTATGGCAATGATACGCCTATCAATCAGGTAGCCAGTGTGATTGTGGAAGATGCACGAACCTTGTTGATCACACCCTGGGAAAAGTTCATGACAGGTGTGATTGAGAAGGCGATTTTAAAGTCTGACCTTGGATTGAATCCTGCCACGGCAAGTGAAAATATTCGGCTTCCCATGCCTCCGCTCACCGAGGAAAATCGTCGGGAACTGACCCGGGTTGCCAGAAGCGAAGCGGAACATGCCCGTGTTGCGATCAGGAATATCCGCCGTGATGCCAACAACGATCTGAAGGAATTTCTGAAAGAAAAGGAAATCACCGAGGATGATGAACGCAGGGGTCATGAACTTGTACAGAAATTGACGGATGTGCAGATCAGGCAAGTCGATGCCATGCTCAAGGCAAAAGAATCCGACCTGATGGAAATCTGAACCGGCAATGCTCAAACAGCGGGTTGTCACTGCGCTTGTCATCGCACCACTCACCATTGCGGGTATCGTTGCCCTGCACGGGCTGGGTTTTGCACTGTTTATCGGCCTGTTCATCGTCATCAGTGGCTGGGAATGGGCTGATCTGGCTGGTCTGAAGGGTCATATGCGGATCACATATGCAGGCTTTCTGTCTGTAGTTCTGGCCGGTAGCTACTATCTATCTCCGATTCCTGTTCTTACCATTGGGCTGTGCTGGTGGCTGGGAGCATTCGTTCTGGTGATCTGTTACCCGAAACTGGTCAGGTACTGGTCATCGAAAATGATTCGATGTGCGATTGGTCTCGTGATACTGGTTCCGGCCTGGGTTGCCATGTTGCAGTTGAAATTATTACCGGATGGTACACTTTTAATAATGTTACTGTTTTTCCTGGTATGGGGGGCGGATACAGGCGCCTATTTTTCAGGCCGTGCCTTTGGCAAACGCAAACTCTCACCGGAGATCAGTCCCGGTAAAACCCAGGCTGGTTTTTACGGTGGTCTGGCCACTGCAATGTTGATCGCCATTATCATGCACTACGTCACCGGAAAATCGGATCTGGTTTCTGGCGCCGGGATAATTTTTCTCGGTGGATGTCTTGTTGTCGCCATGGTTTCCGTGTTGGGGGATCTCACCATCAGCATGTTCAAACGGCATGCCGGGGTAAAAAATTCAAGCAATCTCCTGCCAGGGCACGGTGGATTTCTTGATCGCATAGACAGTCTGTTGGCAGCCGCTCCGGTTTTTGTGGCACTGATTCTTTTCTCCGGCTGGACCCGGGTATCATGAATCGGGTTACCATCCTGGGGTCTACCGGTACTATCGGTATCAATACCCTGGATGTCATTGCCAGAAACCGGGATCGGTACAGGGTCTTCGCATTGACCGCCAATACCAACTGGCAGATGCTGGCGAAACAGTGTCGCGAATTTTCACCCGACTATGCGGTTCTGCGTGATGAGGCAAGCGCCGTAAAATTAAGATCAGCCCTTGCCGGTCTGCCGACAGAAGTGCAGGGGGGAGAACAGCATCTGTACAGTATTGCAGGACATGATGAAGTCGATACTGTTATGGCGGCAATTGTTGGTGCAGCGGGGCTGCAGCCTACGTTGGCAGCGGTAAAAGCAGGTAAACGGACGCTGCTGGCGAACAAGGAATCTCTGGTGATGTCCGGGGCGTTGTTCATGAACGAGGTGGAACGGAATAACGCAGTTCTTCTGCCTATCGACAGTGAACATAATGCAATATACCAATGCCTTGCCAACGGTTCCCAATACCATTCAAAAGGCATCAGACGATTAATACTGACGGGGTCCGGTGGACCACTGTTAAGGACAAATGCAGCCTGTCTGAAGACGGTAACTCCAGACCAGGCCTGTGCCCACCCCAACTGGAGGATGGGTCGGAAAATTTCGGTTGATTCGGCTACAATGATGAACAAGGGACTGGAACTGCTTGAGGCGGGTTTTCTGTTCCGGCTGCAATCTCATTTGATTGATGTCGTGATACACCCCCAGAGCATTGTACATTCCATGGTGGAATACCTGGATGGTTCAGTTATGGCACAATTAGGAAATCCGGATATGCGAACGCCGATTGCCCATGGACTTGCCTGGCCTGACAGAATCCAATCCGGGGTCAAAAGCCTGGATATGGCCCGGCTGGTCGACCTGCACTTTGAAGATGTCGACCTGGACAGATTTCCCTGTTTGCAACTGGCAAGAGAGGTATCCGGCAAGTCCCAGAGCCTGTCGATTGCACTAAATGCGGCCAACGAAGTCGCAGTTGCAGCGTTTCTGGATGAACGTATCTGCTTTACTGATATCCCGGTAATCATTAATGATGTGCTGGAACAGACAACGGACCATGAAACCTCTACGATAGAAGCTGTCATAGAACAAGATGGTGAGGCGAGAAAACTGGCTTTTCGAAAAGTGAAAAAGATCCAATGATGGAAGTGATTCAAAGTGTTCTGGCGTTTATCGTAACCCTGTCCATACTGGTGACGATTCACGAATACGGGCACTATCTGGTCGCGCGGCTGTGCAATGTCCACGTACTGCGATTCAGTGTGGGATTTGGCAAGCCACTGTTAACGAAACGTGGTCCTGCCCCTGTGCTGGCTGTGCCTGTTGATCAGGAAATAAAAACCAGGTCGAATGAGCCCCTGCAGGGCACTGAATTTACTGTTGCGGCAATCCCCTTCGGGGGTTTTGTCAAAATGCTGGATGAGAGAGAAGGATACGTACCGGATGATCAACTGCATCTGGCCTTCAATCGCAAGCCCGTGTTGCAGCGAATTGCCATCGCTTCTGCCGGTCCCATTGCAAATTTCCTCCTGGCAATTGTTGTGTACTGGATGCTGTTTTCAGTCGGCGTTACGGGTGTAATACCCAAACTGGGTGAAATCGACCCGGATACCATGGCTGGCCGTGCCGGTCTTGTGGCCGGGGATGAAATTGTCGCAGTTGACAGGACACCTGTCAGTACATGGTCCGATGTCAATCTGAGATTGTTCGAGCGACTGGGAGAATCCGGGGAATTAACCATCACAGTGAAAGCAGGCCTGGACTTCACCAGGGATCACGTTATTCCAATCAATGACTGGCTAAAGGGTGAGGACGATCCTTATCCCTCAGCTGAACTTGGTTTGCAGTTATGGTATCCCAAGATACCAGCAGTGGTTAATGAACTGGTTACCGGTGGTCGGGCCGAGGAAGCCGGCTTGGAAAAGGGCGATGAAATCATAAAGATTGATGGATCTCCTGTTAACGACTGGGGTGAATGGGTGCAAATCATCCAGATGCATCCGGAACAATCGATTCAACTGGAGATATTGCGGGGGACTGAAACCATCTATCTGCCTGTGATACCGGCAGCAATTGAAAACGATGGCAAGACCACCGGTTTTATCGGTGTTTCGAGAATACCGGTCCAACAACCGGAGGATATGCTGCGGAAGATCAACTATCCGGTGTATCAGGCGATTGTACCAGCCCTGGAGAAAACCTGGGATGTGGCGGCATTTACCGTGCTGGCAGTTAAAAAAATGGTTGTTGGAGCGATATCCACCAGTAATCTGAGCGGTCCGATTACCATAGCACGGGTAGCAAACACGACAGCACAATCGGGCCTGGAGAGTTTTGCCGGTTTCATCGCATTAATATCGATCAGTCTTGGTGTCCTCAATCTGTTGCCTATCCCCATGCTTGACGGTGGACATATCCTGTATTATCTCATTGAATTGGTCTTTCGCAGACCATTACCGCAGCGGATTCAGGTGTGGGGGCTTCAGTTTGGATTGTTCCTCCTCATAGGTATCATGATGCTCGCTTTCTACAATGATCTGGTAAGGCTCTAGAGAAGAGAGGAAAAGAATGCACCGCAGGAATTCGACAAAGCAACCTGGTTACTGGATTATCGCCCTGGTATTGGTGCTTTATGGTCATTTTGCATCTGCATTTGTGTATACGGATGTCCGTGTTGAAGGACTGCAGAGGATTTCTGCAGGAACGATATTCAGTTCCATTCCCTTTAATGTGGGTGACGACCTGGATCAACAGGACATCCGGACAATTATCAAGTCGTTGTTTGACACTGGATATTTCGATGATGTCCGGGTTGGCCGTGATGGTAATGTACTGGTCATTGCCGTGACGGAGAGACCCTCTATTGAATCAATTGAATTTGAAGGCAATAAAGCAATCAAAACAGAGGACCTGCTGGAGGGCCTCAGCCAGTCCGGACTGGCGCCGGATCAGATATTCAAGAAGGTCACCCTTGAACATATCAGTGCGGACCTGGAGCGGCAGTATGTCTCACAGGGTCGCTACGATGCCAAACTGACCACAGAGGTCACGGATTTGCCCAGGAACCGTGTCGCTATCAAGGTGGATGTCGATGAAGGCAATGTTTCCAGCATAAAACATATCAATATTGTGGGTAATACCCTGTGGGATGACGAGACGCTGCTTGATTTGATGGAGCTGAAGCCGCCGTCATTGTTCTCGTTCTACACCAAGGATGATCAATATTCGAAAGAGAAGCTCACATCTGATCTGGAAGCCCTGGAGTCATGGTATCTGGACCGCGGTTATCTGAATTTCGACATTGACTCCACCCAGATTTCCATCGCACCCAATATGGAAGATATCTACATCACCATCAACATCGTTGAAGGTGAACAGTTCAAGATTGCCAATGTGGATATTGCAGGAGATCTGCGTGATCAACCGGACGAGGCCATACGTTCATTATTACTGACTCGGGAAGGAGATATTTATTCCCGGCAATTGATGACATTGTCGGAGGACCGTATTGAACAGGTGTTGGGTAACTCGGGATATACCTTTGCCAGTGCTACCGGTGAACCTGAATTCAATGAAGATGGTAAAACCGTCAACATCAGGTTTTTCATTGATATCGGCAAGCGTGTTTACGTCCGTCGGATAAACTTCATGGGCAATACGGAGACCCAGGACGAAGTCCTGCGGCGCGAAATGCGCCAGATGGAAGGTGGCTGGGCGTCAACCGCAGCAATCGAAGCATCGAAGGTTCGTCTGGAACGTCTCGGTTTTTTCAAGGAAGTCAGTGTAGAAACGGTAAATGTAGCAGGCACGGACGATCAGATCGACGTCAACTATACCGTTGAAGAACAGTCTTCGAGTGCGATTTCAGGTACTCTGGGGTATGCCGAGGGTCCAGGTTTGATAGTGGGTGCAAATTTCCAGGATAATAATGTCTTCGGCAGTGGTAACAGTTTCAACATTGGTATTAGTCATAGTGATTTCCAGTCAGCATTCAATATTACCTATTTTGATCCGTATTACACGATTGACGGTGTCAGTCGGGGTTATTCATTATTCTTTCGCAAGAGCGATTTCAGGGAAAGCAACATTGCCCGGTATACCTCGGACAGTTTCGGCGGAGCAATAAATTACGGTTATCCGATCAACGAGATCTCCCGACTTGGTTTCAGTGTTGGTTACGAGAATACCGAAATCCAGGAGGGTGTGTTCCCGGTTCAGGAAATCTCACAATTCCTGGCAACAGAGGGTAAGAACTTTGATCTCGTCAGCC
Organism: Gammaproteobacteria bacterium; assembly: GCA_026713185.1. Taxonomy (GTDB): domain Bacteria; phylum Pseudomonadota; class Gammaproteobacteria; order Pseudomonadales; family Azotimanducaceae; genus UBA7455. The sequence goes on along the minus strand of JAPOOX010000107.1, from coordinate 10,163 downwards.
TTACAGGTACCTATATCATGTCGGCATTGAATCGCGGTACCTTACCGACCGGAGGTCGTTCCCAATCGATTTCTTTCGAGGCAACAGTTCCCCAGAGTAAACTGGAATTTTTTCGAATAAACTACAATGCCCAGATTTTCTTTCCATTGAGCAGATTGTTTACCCTGCGGTTAAGAACTGATCTCGGTTACGGTGATGCTTACGGCGGCACCAGTGTTTTTCCTTTCTACAAGCACTTTCTTGCTGGTGGTATCGGATCCGTACGTGGCTATGAAAACAATACCCTTGGACCCAGGGGAACGCCTTCACCACTGCAGCAGTATAGAGATCTGGACCCTATCGGAGGTAATGTCCTGATTGAAACCAGTGCAGAAATTTTGTTTCCACTACCCTTCGTCAAGGACCAGCGACAACTGCAATCGGTATTTTTTGTTGATGCAGGTAACGTATTCAACACCAACTGTCCGGATGTCAGTCTGGTATGTCACGATTTGGATGAAGGTGAATTACGCTACACTGCAGGCTTTGCGGTGAACTGGATTACCGGATTTGCACCCATCAGTTTTGCCTTGTCATTCCCGTTTAATAAAAAGGATGGTGATGAAGCGGAATCATTTCAGTTTGAATTCGGGATTCGATAAAATTCTGTTTTTGAATGACATCGTCTCTACAATATTACCGGAGACAGGATGACCCTGTATAAGGTTCGCTTTGCATTAAATCGATGGATATGTAAATATCTGCGCCCACTATCACTTACATCCCAAGACTTGGAGAATCCAAATGAAACAACACTTGATGGCTATCGTGGCATGCCTGTTGATGTTTCTTGTATCACCGGTAGCTTTTGCTGAGATCAAGATTGGCTTTGTGGATGTGCAGCTGGCTATTCTGAGCACTGAACAGGCCAAAGTAATCCAGGCTCAGATCAACGAGGAATTCAAGCCCGAACAGGACAAAATCAGACAGATACAGTCCGAAGCCGCGGCACTGATTGAGAATTTGCAGAAAAATGCAGAAGTAATGAGTGATGCAGAGAAGCGCAAATTGTCACTGCAGATAGAAGATAAGGACAACGCTCTGACATATGAGGGTCAGAGATTGGAGCGGCAGGTAACGGAGCGACAGCAGGAACTATTTGCCGGAGTCCAGGGAAAATTGCAGAAAGTGATCGAAGATCTGGTAATCAGTGATGATTACGATGTCATATTACCTCGCCAGACTGCACTCTACACAAGCGATATTCTGGATATCACCCGGAAGGTGACCGAGAAACTCAACGAATTAGATAAACCGGGACAAACAACTGAATAGTCCATTAGTCTCTTGAAGCTGACGCTTGGAGCTGTTGCAGACCGTTTCGATCTCCCTCTACATGGAGATCCCTCGATAGAAATCTGCGGTATAGCCAATATACTGGAGGCTCAGCAGGATGAACTTACATTTCTGTTTAATCCTGCCTACAAAAAGCACCTCACCACCACAAAAGCGGCTGCAGTTGTGCTATGCAGGGATGCAAGCAGTCAGTGTGATAAACCCTGTTTGATATCAGAACGACCTCGCTTGATCTGGGCGGACATAGCAGAGTTGTTTGATGCGACTCCCAAACCGGATGGTCGGCAACACCCCAGTTCAATCATAGGCAATAACGTAGTACTGGGTGACGATGTCAGTATTGGCGCACATGCCGTTATCGAATCCAACGCTGTTATCGGAGATCACAGTACTATCGGTCCGGGGTCCGTGGTGGGGGCGAACGTCAGGATCGGTCAAAACTCACGATTGTTTGCCAATGTCACACTGTACCATGACGTGATGATTGGCAATAACGTCATAATCCATAGTGGCGCCATTATCGGCGCCGACGGATTTGGTTTTGAATTTGATGATGTGAGGGGTCAACATATCAAAATCCCACAGGTTTACGGTGTCGTCATTGCTGACGAGGTGGAGATAGGCGCCGGAACAACCATTGACCGCGGTGCATTAAACCATACGGAAATCGGTATTGGTGTTAAACTCGATAATCAGGTTCAGGTTGGACACGGGACCCGAATCGGTGCACACACTGTCATTTCCGGTTGTACCGCGATTGCCGGGAGCATGACCATAGGGCGTTATTGTCTGATAGGTGGGGCAGTGGGAATCATCGATAATATAACGATTACAGACAATGTGGAAATCACCGCGATGAGCCTGGTCAGCAAGTCCATAAAAACAAAGGGTCGTTATTCATCAGGAACCGGATTGATGCCGGGTAAGGAATGGAAGCGTAATATTGTAGGTTTCAAACAACTGGCGAATCTGTTAAGGCGTGTACGACGGTTGGAATCCGGAAACGGGAACAGCTAATGGACATTTTGGAAATTCAGAATTACCTGCCCCACCGGTATCCCTTTCTCATGGTAGACAGGGTACTGGAGCTGGTACCCAATGAGCGTATTGTGGCAATCAAGAATATCACTATCAACGAGCCGATATTCACAGGTCATTTTCCGGTAACGCCGATATTTCCCGGTGTTCTCATTGTCGAAGCACTCGCTCAGGCTTCCGGTATTCTCGCCTTCAATAGTCGAGACAGAAGTCTTAACGATGGCTACATCTACTTTCTTGCAGGCACAGACAAGACCAGGTTTAAACGTCAGGTGGTTCCGGGGGATCAGTTGCGGCTTGAGGTAGAAGTCGTCAATCTTCGTGCTCATTGGCTGAAATCTTCCGGTAAGGCATTTGTGGATGATGCCCTCGTCTGCTCATCAATGCTCACTTGTGCGGAGCAGAAGGTTAGCTGATTGATGACTTTCAGGGGCATGGTTTCATGACACATGCACCTCTCGTGATTGGCATGGTTGCCGGTGAGACATCCGGTGATAATCTGGGTGCACCATTGATTCGTGAAATCAAGGCACGGCGCCCGGATTCAGAGTTCATTGGGATAGGTGGCCCCGCAATGATCGCGGCAGGATTTGAATCCCTTTTCAATATGGATCGACTTGCCGTTAACGGAATTGCTGATCCCCTGAAACGCCTCCCGGAACTGATCAAAATACTCCTTGCCACGAAACGGGAATTGTACAGACGCTCTCCGGATTGTTTTATTGGCGTGGATTACAATTTTTTTAATGGCTTGCTCGAAGGCATGATGAAAAAAGCCGGGGTGAAGACGGTACATTACGTATCGCCATCAGTCTGGGCCTGGCGATCTTCCCGTATCCGGAAAATTGTCAGAGATGTGGATCTCATGCTGACACTGTATCCATTTGAAACCACTATTTATGAAGCCCATGGCGTCCGGGTCAAATTCGTTGGTCACCCACGAGCCCAGGAAATAGCCATGGATCAGGGAGAAACCGGAAAAAGCAGCGCCCGACAGTCACTTGGACTTGCCGGTGATGCTCTGGTGATTGCGATATTGCCTGGCAGTCGTGGTAGCGAGGTAACTCTCACGGGGCCTGATTTTTTCAGGACGGCTGCACTGCTGTATCAGGATTTGCATTGTCAATTTGTCGTACCTGCCGCAAATGACAGACGAATGATTCAGATCAGGACGCTGTGGCAATCACTGGCGCCTGAAATTCCGGTGTTGATAACACCGGGCAACGCCATCGAAGCGATGACGGCAGCGGATGCGGTTCTGGTTAATTCCGGTACCGCCACCCTGGAAGCAATGTTGTTGCGTCGTCCCATGGTGATGTCCTATCGACTGGGTAAACTGACCTATGCCCTGGTATCCAGAATGGTGAATACTCCATACTTTGCTTTGCCCAATATTCTCCTTGGGAAAGACCTGGTACCAGAGTTTATTCAGGATGCAGCAAACCCGGAGGTTTTAGCCGAGGCAATGAAACAGATCATTAAACAGCCGCAGGACGAGTTGATTTCGCAATTTGGCGGTATTCATCAACAACTGCGATGCGACTCCGGCGCCGTTGCGGCACAGGAGATCCTGCTGCTTTGCGAGAGTAACTGATGTATCGTCGTGAATACTGCGCCGGCGTTGATGAAGTCGGCAGAGGTCCATTGGCCGGTGCGGTGCTCGCCGCAGCGGTTGTACTTCAGCCGTTTCACAGGATTGAGGGTCTGGCTGATTCCAAGGTGCTTTCTTCATCTCGACGTGAGGAACTGGATATCGTTATCCGTGAACAGGCTATTGACTATGCCATTGGTCGTTCTGAAGTTGAGGAAATTGATCGCCTGAACATACTTGAAGCCAGTCTCCTTGCGATGCAGCGGGCTGTAGCAGGTTTGAAAGTGCCCCTGGATTTTATCCTGGTGGATGGCAACAGGGCGCCGGCATTCGATTGCCCTGCAGAATTTCTGGTCAGGGGGGATAGCAGGTCTGATGAGATCAAGGCTGCTTCCATTATTGCCAAGGTGGCTCGGGATGCCGAGATGACTGCTCTGGATATACGCTATCCTGAATACGGCCTGGCAAGCCATAAAGGTTACCCGACACCGTTTCACCTCAAGGCATTAAAGCAATATGGTCCATCTCCGGTACACCGGATGTCATTTGCACCCTGCCGACAAAGGGAATTATTCTGAGTCAATCCCGGGATGCATCATCCCTGCATCATCATCCGCCAGCTTTCCAGGTTGTTGATCCGCATATAGACATTCTGTTGCCTGGTTTCGGCCATCGTGGCATGGGGTACATGTGAATAATTGTGTCCAGGCAGAAGCAGGGTGTCACCGGGCAGAGCCGAGAGCTTCTGCAGGCTGTGGTACATATCGTCAACATCCGAACCGGGCAGATCAACTCTGCCACAGCCGTTGATGAATAAAGTGTCACCGGAAACCAGAGTGTGTTTCACCCTGAAGCACTGGGAACCAGGCGTATGTCCCGGTGTATGCAGAAACTCGATTTCAATGTCACCGATTTTCAATGTATCGCCGGATTCAACTTTGGCAATATCGTTGTCGGAAATACCCGTGACCTTTTTCAGTCCTTCAGCTTCGAGTTTATTGGCGTATACCTTTACCGGATTAACCGCCAGCAGCTCGGCAACACCTGACACGGTGTTTTGGCCAAAAGAACCACCGCAATGATCTGGATGATAGTGTGTTACCAGCGCGGCGTTGACCTTGTAATCCTTCTCCCGGACGATATTCATCAGGCTGTCGATATCCCAGGCAGGATCCACAATGGCTACCTCCCGGGTACGGCGGCAACCAACCAGATAGGCGAAATTCTCCATCGGTCCGATTTGTATCTGTTCAATTATCAATTCATCCTGTAATGACATGGTTTGACCCAGTGTGATCCGTGATCCGGCAATGTATCACAGATGGAAGAATCCGGGGTGGTGAAATCAAAATTGGGCATTCCCCGGGGTTCTGGGGAATGGTATGACATCGCGCACATTTTCCATGCCCGTCACATAGCTGAGCAGGCGCTCAAATCCCAGCCCGAAACCGGCATGAGGTACCGTTCCGTAACGTCGTAAATCGCGATACCACCAGAGTTCCTCTTTCATCATTTCATCAAGTCGACTATCCAGTATGTCCAGCCGTTCTTCCCGCTGACTGCCACCGATGATTTCACCAATGCCCGGCGCCAGTACATCCATGGCGGCAACGGTTTTCCCATCATCATTCAGTCGCATATAGAACGCTTTGATATCTGCGGGATAATTCATGATCACCACGGGTCGGCCCACATGTTTCCCGGTCAGGTATTTTTCGTGTTCCGACTGCAGGTCGATTCCCCATCTGACCGGGAACTCAAAGGATTCTCTTGCGGACTTTAGAATGCGGATCGCCTCACTGTATTCCATTCTTTCAAAGCGATGATCAATAACGCTGTGCAGCCTGTCGATGATCGTTTTGTCGATACGTTGCTGGAAAAATGCGATGTCATCTTCCCGTTCATCCAGAACGCGTTGTAAAACATGTGTCAGCAGATCTTCCGCGAGGTCTGCGTTGTCATCAAGATCGGCAAAGGCAATTTCCGGTTCTATCATCCAGAACTCGGCCAGGTGACGACTGGTATTGGAATTTTCCGCCCGGAACGTAGGACCAAATGTATAGACTTTGGTCATGGCGAGACAATAGGATTCAACAGCCAGTTGTCCGGACACAGTGAGGAATGACTCCTCGCCGAAAAAGTCCCTGTCGAAGTCTACAATTCCGTCAGTGACGGGCAGGTTGGCCAAATCCAGGGTACTGACCCGGAACAGTTCACCTGCGCCTTCGCAATCGCTGGCGGTAATGATGGGAGTATTGATCCACTGGAAACCATTTGCGTAAAAATAGTGATGAATCGCATTGGCCAATGTGGTGCGCACTCGTGTAATGGCGCTAAAGGTGTTGGTTCTGGGCCGCAGGTGTGCCTGAGTACGAAGATATTCAAATGTGTGTCGTTTTTTAGCGATGGGATAACTTTCGGGGTCATCTATCCGGCCTGTAACGGTCACGCTGTCTGCCTTGATCTCTACATCCTGTCCCCTGCCTTCTGAGACAACCAATATGCCTCTGATGCGTACGGAACAACCTGTGGTGATAGTCAGCACTTCCGTTTCATAGTTGGGTAACTCTTTGGGTACAACTGCCTGCATCGCATCGAAACAGGACCCGTCGTGTACGGCGATAAAGGAGACGCCTGCTTTGGAGTCCCGTTTACTGCGCACCCATCCCTGAATGGTAACCTCGGTATCGATTGCAACAGCTTTGGCCAGCAGTCTGGCTACTGAACTGATTTCATTTCCGGAAGGATCAGTCTTCAATATTCGAACTCCTGAAATACAGGGACAGTTTACTGGTTTTTGGCATCCCTTTAATAGCCGAGTTTTGCCTGTGCCTGATCACGTAGTTTGCGTTTGGCAATTTTGCCGGAGGCAATCCGGGGTAAGGGAGAAGGTGTGGTATTGATGTAACGAGGGATCTTGAATCGTGCCAGGTGATTCAGAAGAAAACCTCGTAATTCGTCACCATCAATTGCCTGCCGACAATAGATCGTCGTGCCTATTTCTTCCCCAAGTCGTTCGTCCGGAATGCCATAGACGCTGGCTTCCAGCACATCCTCGTGAGCCAGCAAGGCAGCTTCCACTTCGCCACAGCCTATGTTCTCGCCACCCCGGATGACAAGGTCCTTGATCCGGTCAACGATATACAGATAGCCCTCTTCATCCAGATAAGCCACATCTCCCGTGTGCATCCACCCGTCCGTGAAGGTTTCGGCATTGGCTTCCGGTCGATTCCAGTATCCACGAACAATGGAGGTACCGCGTACCACCAATTCTCCCCTTTCATTGGCGGGAAGATGATTGCCATCGCTGTCGACTATCGCAAAATCCAGTACAACGGAAGGTCGTCCGGAGCTTGAGGGATGTAACAGGTAATCAGGACCACCAATACCGGTACCAATGGCATTGGTCTCGGTCATACCCCAGCCGGTACCGGGGTTTGCGTTTTCAAATGATGTAGCAATACGCTGTACCTGTTCCGGTGCACGCGGGGCGCCGCCGCCGCCAACTGCCTGCAGGGAACTGAGGTCACGGTTTGTCTTTATAGCTGTTTCAACCAGGTCCCCTGTCATCGCGGCAGGAGCCGTGAAGTGACTGATTTTTTCCTTTTCAATCAATTCCGCGGCTATGTCCACATCCCATTTATACATGGAGACAACCCGTCGCTGTAACCGGTAAGAAGACAGTAATACGGCGTGAGATCCTGCTACGTGAAACAATGGAACTCCGAGTAAAGATACCGAACCGTGGGTCTGATCTGGTGGAATGGCCGGAGCAGGCTCTCCACCGCGCAAGATGTAGCCACCAACCTGTAGGTCCAGTTCCCAGGAAAACAGCGCACTGATGATATTCCGGTGACTGGAAACGGCGCCTTTTGGATGACCGGTGGAACCGGAAGTATACAGAATGGTAGCATCGTCATCTGCGTTAATTTCCACCTCTGGCATTGACAAGTCGTCGTGAACAGACATGGCATCCTGCAGTAAGGGGATGTCAGCAGGCAGCGGTTTGTTCGGTCTTATTGCAAGGACTTTCAGCCCAAGTTTGTGGTAGACCTGCCTGACCCGGTCTACTCTCTCCTGGTCCGCAAACAGCACTCTGATCCCGGCATGGGCAAGGCCGTATTCCATTTCCTCAGATTGCCACAGTGCATTCATACAAACCGCTATGGCTCCAATGGAGGTGATCGCGTGGAAGGCGATGACCCATTCAGGATAGTTTCGCAGGGAGATCGCAACGCGGTCACCGCGAGTGATGCCATAGTCCAGAACCAGCATGTTTGCGACCTGACAGGCTCGCCGGTACATGTCTTCAAAAGTGTAGCGTTCATCATCATAGACAAAAAACTCGACATCAGAACGGGTCGAATCAAACAAATCCTTCAGGGTCTCCGGCGCATTCCTGAATACCCGGCATGGGTAGCCATGCACATCCTTTTTCACGAGCTCGTAAGGTTGCCCGGGTGCTGTCAATACGGCGATTGCCTCTTGCCTGGTGATTGTTGTTTTGTTCTCTTCCATAATGTCCTGCATACAATAAAACCGCTTTAAAAATACGTGTTTCAGGGTGGGAATTGCAACCTAAAACTTAAAATTGTCCATGTACACTGACATCTCCTCCATTGTTACAGAATGGAATACATCCCTTGCGGCAGGGGAAATAATTCACCAGCCAAAGTAAACAATCCACTCTCATTTGCGGTATTCTTCAACTCTGGTGATCCGAACAAAGGCAGCAATATGGAACAGCAATTCAGGGAGGGTTGTGAGGCCACACCCGAATCAGTCGGCATGTCGAGCCGTAAACTCGAAAATCTCTATAATCTGGTTGATGGCTACATTACCGATGGCAAAATACCGGGCGCCATCTGCATGGTGGCCAGGGACAACAAAGTGGTTTATCAGTCCAGGCACGGTAACATGGATGATGAGGCTGCGAAGCCGATGCAAATGGATGCCATTTTCCGTATTTACTCCATGACCAAGCCCATTGTCAGTGTGGCGCTGATGCAACTCTATGAGCAGGGCAGGTTCCAGTTGGATGATCCGGTTTCGATGTATATTCCCGAGTTCAAGGGTCTGCGGGTTTTGGACAAGGGTGGTGTTGCCGACAATTACACCGTCAGTGTTCCTGAACGTGAGATGACGGTGCGGGACCTGCTCATGCATACCTCGGGTATTGTCAGCCCTTCACCGGAACTTCCGGTGGGTAGGTTGTATCAACGTGCTGACCTGTACAAATGCGATACGCTGGCATCAATGGTGGAAGTTTTAGGGACATTACCGCTGCACTGTCATCCTGGCGCGGAGTGGAATTACAGCATATCCACGGACATTGTGGGCTATCTGTGTGAAGTATTTTCCGGTCAACCTCTGGACCGTTATCTCGAACAGAATATTCTTGAACCACTGCACATGACGGATTCCGGTTTTCATGTGGACCCGCGGAAAGCAGACCGGTTTACCGCATGTTATCAATTTACCGGGGAAGGCAGTAAGCAGTATGCACTTCAGGATGCACCCGCGGAAAGTCGTTTTCTTAAGCCAAAAACCTATTTTTCCGGTGCTGGAGGAATGGTTTCGACGGCGCATGATTACATGCAGTTTTGCAAGATGCTGATGGGTGGTGGAGAACTTGATGGTGAACGGATCATTGGTAGCCGTACGCTGATGTATATGGCATCAAACCATCTGCCGGATAACTGTGACCTTGCAGCCATGGGACAGCCTCAGTTCAATGAGACCACCATGGAGGGTATTGGGTTTGGGCTGGGCTTTGCTGTATTGCTGGACCCTGTAGTGGCACAGGTAATAGGTACTCCTGGTGAATACTACTGGGGTGGAGCCGCGTCAACGGCATTCTATATCTCTCCGGAAGAAGAAATGGCGGTAGTATTCCTTACCCAGTTGATGCCATCAGGCAGTCACCCGTTTCGTCGCCAGTTGCGGTCTACGGTGTATGGAGCAATAGCTGATTAAGAGAACTCGACCCGCGAGCGGCGCGCTGTCGCGCAGCAAACAGGCTGGCTTACCTGGATTTTCTTCGGCATGTTTGATGAGAGCTTGTTTCATTAACGAGTGTGTTCGCAGATGGCTTTGGGGCATTCATTTGCACCAGCGTCTGCGCGTCCCTCCCGGATTCCCGAGCTTCCCCCGCATGCCTGTAGTCATGCTCCTCCAACTCGGCGCTCCGACATTATGC
>JAPOOX010000017.1 GCA_026713185.1 Gammaproteobacteria bacterium | reverse complement strand
GAGGCCGGATATATGCTTGCAACTGACCCAATCTTGAACATCACGGAAATTTACTCTTTGCAAACGCGGGGCGGACCATATATGCGTAAGCCTAATGTCGGAGCGCCGAGCTGGAGGAGCATGACTACAGGCATGCGGGGGAAGCTCGGGAATCCGGGAGGGACGCGCAGACGCTGAAGCAAATGAATGCCCCAAAGCCATCTGCGAACAGCCTCATGAATGAAGTAAACTGTCCCCAGAATAGTGAATTAAGTAAACTGTCCCCCATGAATGAAGCTCCGACAATCAAGGAAATGGTCAGTGAACTTGTCGCCACACCGTCGATGAGCAGCACATTACCGGAATACGATCTAAGCAACCAGGGCGTCATCAACAAACTCGCCGGCTGGCTGGATAACCTTGGATTTGCAGTAACAATCAACGAAATACCAGGGCGACCAGGCAAGTCAAACCTGCTGGCCACACTGGGAGAAGGACGGGATGGACTCCTCCTCTCCGGACATACAGACACAGTACCCCTCGACGAGGACAGGTGGCATTCGGACCCGTTCAGTATCAAAGAAGAATCAGACCGCTGGTACGGCCTGGGCACATGCGACATGAAAAGTTTTTTTTCGCTGGTGATCAATGCCGTAATACCCATTGCCCGGGCCCAAAAACACGGGAGAAAACCACTGACACATCCCCTGACAATTCTTGCATCAGCAGATGAGGAATCATCAATGAGCGGCGTCAGGGCACTCAATGCCGCTGACATCGGACAGTCCAGATATGCAATTATTGGCGAACCAACATCCCTCAGACCGATAAACCGGCACAAAGGCATCATGCTGTTGCGGGCAGACATCACCGGACAATCCGGTCACTCATCAAGTCCGGACAAAGGCGCTAATGCACTGGATGCCAGCGTACAGGTCATACAGGAACTGATACGATTCCGTGATTATCTGAAGCAAACTTATCAGGATGCCCGATTCGAAGTGAATTATCCCACCCTCAATCTGGGTTGCATTCATGGGGGGAATAACCCCAATCGAATCTGTGATCAGGTTACGATATCACTGGACATTCGTACTCTGCCAGGGATGCAGAATAGAAACATCTATCAAGAACTCGCGACGAAGATAACCAACTTGCGACAGGACACCGGGGTCTCTTGCAGTCTCGCACTTCTACATGATCCTATCGCGCCCTTCTCCAACGAGGAAAGCCAACTCCTGGATACCCTTGAGACACTGGCAGGCAGTAGCGCAGGCTCAGTCGCGTTCGCCACGGAAGCACCTTTTCTCTCTGGCCTGGGTTTAGAGACCATAATCATGGGACCTGGATCAATCGATCAGGCTCATCAACCTGATGAATACATTGATCTTAACCAAATCGAACCAACTGTTGCTATAATCCGCGCCCTTGTTGAAAAGTACTGTCTATAGCAGGTAGCTATCGTGAATAGCGACAACGATCATATAAAGTGGTTCCGGGCGTCCTCTCATTACATCAATGCGCACAGGGGAAGAACCTTTGTCATTCATTTGCCGGGTCAATCCATCCTGGAAGAGAATTTTACAAACGTTCTCAACGATATCGCATTGTTATACAGCCTGAATGTAAAGCTGGTACTGGTCCATGGTGCAGAACCACAAATCAGGGAAAATCTGATCCGGAAAGGCCATGAGTGGCCGCAACAGTCAGAACGACATATTACAACTCCAGAAATTCTGGAGGATGTTCTCGCCACCATTGGCCTGACGGGGACTCACATCGAAGCAGGTTTATCCACAGGGCACACCCCGATGCGCAGTCTGGATATTCTGGTCACATCAGGCAATTTCGTCAAAGCCAGACCACTGGGAATAGTCGATGGAGTGGATTTTTACCATACCGGTGTTACCAGACGGATCAATCATGATGCAATACAAACACAACTGGAAAACGACGCCATCGTCATCATCTCTCAACTGGGTCACTCCCCTTCAGGAGAGACATTTATTCTGGACAGCCAGGAACTCGCCAGGGATGTTGCCTGTTCGCTGGAAGCAGAAAAACTGGTCTACTTTACACCCGACAACGGGATTCGGGATCAAAATGGCGAGATCATCAATGAACTCCAGGAAAATCGCCAGGGGCAGGTTGCATTCAATCCAGATCAGACTCCTCTGGTCAAACTTACGACATCAGCCTGCCTGAAGGGCGTAAATCGCTGCCATGTCATCAGCTATCTGCAGGATGGCGCCCTGCTGGAAGAACTCTTCACCAGAGACGGGTCCGGTACCCAGGTCATCCGTGAAAGCTATGATCAGTTGAGATCAGCCACTCCGGATGATGTGGCCGGTATTATTGATTTGATAACACCACTGGAAAAAGAGGGATTGCTGGTCAAGAGGTCCCGGGAACTCCTGGAGTCTGAAGTCGATCATTTCATGATTATCGAAAGAGACGGCATGATTGTAGCCTGTGCCGCACTATACCCATTCGGGTCCAGGGGAGAGCTTGCCTGCCTGGCTACCCACCAGGACTATCGGAACGACAACTATGGAGAGTTGCTCCTGCAGGCCATAGAAACCAACGCAAGAGAACAGGGACTGACTGTTTTGTTCGTTCTGACAACACAGACATCACACTGGTTTCTGGAAAGAGGCTATTCAGAACAGCCAATTGATGAATTGCCAAAGCAACGGAAGCTGCTTTACAACCTGCAAAGAAATTCAAAGGTGCTGTTGAAACCGCTTTCCTGAAAAATCCTCAGCAACCATACTCGTGTACGGTACGAATCAATGCATGCACATTTTCCACCGGTGTGTCCTTGTGAATTCCATGACCCAGATTAAATATATGACCCGGTTTGCCATTCACTTCGTCCAGAATTTTTATAGACTGTTCGATCACTGATTCCTGTGTTGAACACAGAATTACGGGGTCCAGGTTTCCCTGAACCGCCCTGGCGCTTAATTGTTCCCAACTTTCCATAAGAGGGGCACGCCAGTCTATACCCATCACATCGGCTCCGGCTTTATCCATTAATGGCAGCAAAGCGGGATTACCCGTACCAAAGTGAATAACAGGCACATCTCCTGAAACCGCCTCTACCAGTCTTTTACTATGGGGCAGGACATAACGTCTGTAAGCGTCAGGGCTGAGGCAGCCCACCCAGCTGTCAAATATCTGTACAGCCTGAACGCCGGATGAAATCTGAAAAAGAAGAAAATCAATCACCACATCAGTCACTCTGGACATCAGCTCATGCCAGGCTACCTCATCACCAAACATGAGCTGTTTGACAAAAACATAACTTTTTGAACTCTGGCCCTCTATGGCGTAGGACGCGAGAGTGAACGGCGCACCGGCAAATCCGATCAACGGTATATCTCCGGGTAATTCACGTCGTGCCAGTTGAATCGTCTCCCGGATATAGTCTACAGACTCACCTACTTTCGGGATCTTCAGTTGATCTATATCCCTGCCTGTTCGTACCGGATTACTGATATTCGGTCCAATGGCGGGCAGGTAATCCAGAGACAATCCCATGGGTTCAAGAATGGGTAACAAGTCCGTAAACAGGATGGCGGCATCAACACCCAGAATTCTCTGCGCATCACAAGTCACCCTGGCTGCTACTTCCGGGGTCTTGAAAAATTCAAGGCTCGGTGTATTGCCCTTGACCTGGTGGTACTCCGGCATGTATCTACCAGCCTGGCGATACAGCCAAACAGGCGTGTTATCGGTTTTTTCTCCCCGGCATGCTTTGAGGAAAACCGAGTTATAGAGTCTCAAATCCATTTTGTTGACCATATTGACTCATTCCCTGTGAAAGCCGCCATTATACAGTTCCATTATTGGGCACTTGTATTGATTTTTTTATCAGACTGTCAATCGAGAATACATGAACAGGCTGCGTAATCCCTTTCACCAGTACCGGCGGTTTCGCATGGCAGATTACATCCTTGTCGATCAGACGGCAGGTAACATCAGAAATCAGGATCTCGTCCCTGGAAGCACAACCCTCCAGACGACTTGCCAGGTTCACGGTACTCCCAACAGCGGTGTAATCCATCCTCTGTGCCGAACCAAAGTTCCCTACAGTACAGAATCCCGAGTGGATGCCGATCCTGATATGTAATTCTGGTCCAAAATCCCGCCATCTGGCAGCAATTCGGTAGAGCTTCAACCGCATCTCTATTGCCATACTGATGCAGGAAAGCGCATCTTCACTGTGGCCCCGGGACTGCTGATCACCAAAGAAAATCATCACGCCATCGCCCATGAACTTGTCGACAGTTCCGCCAAACCGATGTGCAATCTGTGCCATTTCATCCAGATATTCATTAAGCATTCGTGTAATGGTGTCTTCGTCCAAATGATCCATCAGGTAGGTAAACCCTTCTATATCCGAGAAGAAGACTGTGAGGTAACGTTTTCTACCATTAATGGCAATATCATCAGCGGCGGAACGAAATACCTGGTCGGAGATATAGGGTTGTAACCTGGTATTCTGTTTCTTCAGGTTTTTATTCTTCTCGCCGATGTCATGACGCACCTCAACCAGCCGTGAGGTATGCCTGAAGCACAGCCAGGCAACAACGGCACAAAAACTCATCAACAGAACTGCATTGAATAATTCCTGCACATTACTCATCAAGGTGAAATTCTCCGGCGAGAAGAACAGGCCACAGATCGATAGCACAATCATCAGATTCAGCAGTAGCATGGCCGGTGGAGCGATCATCAGGGTACCCATGATGAGACATACCGCAAAGGTGAGGCTTCCCAGAACATTAAAATCCATGGCAACGATCAACGTTCCCACCATGGCGGCATCTACCACCATGACATAACGTGCCGCGGCTGAATGGTTGAAGAACCTGATGTTGATGAATTGTACGAGGTGAGGAATAAACAGGATCAGCAGGGCAAGTAAATACTGCAGGAGATCTGCAGGTCCTCTGGTTACCACCAGAGTGAGCGCCGCTCCCAGGTAAACCACTATTCTGGGGATGTAGGTCAATCGAATGAGTTGATTGGTTACCGCTGCCATTTCCCTATTGTTGTTGAACCTTGAGCCGGAGTGGCAGGGATATCTCAGGTTTTCACCTCCGGAAAATGACAATCATTCCATACAGATAACGGCTCATTCAACTAACGCCATATCAACTGTCTGTGCCACATCTGCCTGGTAGTCAACACCAGTGAAACCAAATCCGTGAAGTTGCAGAAAAGCTTCCCTGTACCCTGCAAAATCGGTCATGTCCGACAGATTGCTCTCATTTATTTTCGACCAGTTATCCTTAACGTAGGACTGGACAGTTTCCGACAATTCCCAATCATCCATTCGTATCCTTCCTGCTTCATCGAATTCCGGTACGTTTCCATTGAACAGTTGGTTGGTAAAGAGCCGTGTGGTCTGTTCAATACATCCCTCGTGAATGCCTCGGGATTTCATGGCTTTGAACAACAGCGACAGATAAAGAGACATCCCGGGGATAGCTGATGACGCACCTGTCAGCAGTCCTTTCATCACCACAACCCTTGCGGACCCGTCGATGCGCGACAATTTTTTATGAATCTCCAGCGCCGCCCTGTCCAGGTCCTCCTTTGCTTTGCCTATTGTCCCGTGATAATAGATCGGCCAGGTCACTTCACTTCCCAGATAAGTATAGTTGGTGGTAATGCAACCGTCGGCAAGTACACCGGCATCGAGAAGAGCCTGAATCCAGATTTCCCAATCTTCACCACCCATTACTCGAACCGTATCCGAGATTTCCTGCGGAGTTGCCGGCTCAAGACTGATCGGGCGTATTGTTGAACTGTTGATATCAAGGGTAACGCCAGTAAAGGGTTCTCCTATCGGCTTCAAAGATGACCTGGCCACTGTACCATCCGGCAGTGTTCTTGACGGCGCCGCCAGCGAGTACACCACCATATCAACCTGACCAATTTCCTCCTTGATAAGCGAAATAATGCGTTGCTTTGTATCATCGGAAAAAGCATCGCCATTGATATTCCTGGTATAAAGTCCCGCAGCCTCTGCCATATTTGTAAATGCCGCTGATTTGTACCAGCCGGCTGATGCTGTCCTGTTCCTGGCTGCCTGCCGTTCAAAAAAGAGGCCGATAGTGGCCGCATTGCAACCAAACGCAGCGGTAATCCTGGTTGCAAGACCGTAACCACCAGAAGCGCCGATGATCAACACACGTTCCGGGCCTCCATTGACAGGTCCATACCTGCGGACGTGGTCAATCTGCTGCGCTACATCCTCCGCACATCCAACCGGATGAGCAGTGGTACAGAGAAACCCTTTGATTCGAGGTTGAATGATCATTGTTAAAACTCCAATTTGCGGTTACGCCCACGGTAGCTGTGTATCATAAAGGCAGTTCCCACCAGGAACATGGGCAGGGATAACAATTGTCCTGCCGTGACCCAGCCAAAGGCAACATATCCAATGTGCAGGTCCGGCGCCCGATAAAATTCAGTGAAGATTCGAAAAACACCGTAACCCATCAGAAAAAAACCGGAAACTGCCATGGCCGGTCTGGGTTTCCTTGAAAAAAACCACAACAGGCAGAACAGAACCGGTCCTTCCAAAATCGCCTGATAGAGACTTGATGGGTGGCGACCCAGGGATTCACCAGGAAAGATCACCGACCAGGGAACTTCCGTCAATCTACCAGGCAATTCACTATTGATGAAATTGCCAATCCTGCCGCTGCCCAGCGCCAGTGGGACACCCGGTGCAATGTAATCCGTTACTTCAAAGAACTTTTTTTTATTTTTCCGGGCATAAAAATAAACGCCGATAAAAACACCCAGCATTCCCCCGTGGAACGACATACCTCCCTGCCATACCTTAAAAAGATTCAGCGGATTATCGATTAGTTCTGTAAAGCCGTAGAACAGCATATAGCCAATTCTGCCGCCCAGGATGACACCGAGAAAACCGTAGAACAACAAATCTGATATCTGTTCATCTGACCAGGTATCTCCTTTTCGCAACTTCAGGATAAACCAGACGCAGATGATGCCAACGAGATAACTGATTGCATACCAATGAAGTGCAATCGGACCCAACTGAATTGCAACCGGATCTATTTCCGGATATTGCCACATGTTTGTCTCCTGAAGAGAAACGGAATTATCCAGCATATGCCCACTCTGATAAACTCGTTGTTTCTCAAAGCACCGGTAGTCGTAAATTTTTTATGTGTCTGATTCTTTCCGCAATAGAAACAAAAAATTCAGGAAACGGAAACCCATATCGAATGATTATCGCAGCCAACAGGGATGAATTTTATGCAAGACCATCCCGCGAAGCGGTGTTCTGGCCGGAGAACCCTGAAATTCTGGGAGGACAGGACTTGTCCATGGGTGGTACCTGGTTGGGAATAACCCGCTCCGGCCGCTTTGCAGCCGTGACCAACTTCCGGGAAACGCCTATTCATCCCGCTCCGCCTCGTTCCAGAGGCGATCTTACGACAGGGTTTCTCACCTCAACGATACCGGCACAATCCTACCTTGAAGAAATCCAGTCCAGAGGAGATGAGTATAGGGGATTCAATCTCATTCTGGGTGATAATCAGGGATTTTATTATCTGAGTAACCGACAGCCTGACATCATCAATCTGCCACCCGGATACTACGGGTTGAGCAATCAACTGTTGAATTGTGACTGGCCCAAAGTGATCGAGGGTCGCCGGCAATTGCATAACCTGGTTGTCAATAAAGATGAAAACACGGATGAACTCATCGATTCACTGTTCTATCTTTTATCCGATAAGGGAGATGGCCGGGCATTTTCAAACAGCTTTATCGAATCTGTGGAATATGGCACTCGAGCTAAAACAGTTGTTTTGTGGCATTGGGATGGAAGCCTTTACTTCGAAGAACGCAGTTTTAAAAAGAATGGAGAACCTGGACCTGTTAAACGCCATGACTTCAGGGTCACGGTCTGAATTTATACAGATCTGACGATGGCTCCCAGACCTGTTTTGCGTAACTGGTCATCAACGTAATTCTTTATGAGATAGGCATTATCCATCTTCAGCACTCTATTGAGTATTCTCCTGCCCTTTGAATTGGCAAAACTTGTCAGTGCCCACTTGACCATCAGCAGATTGGTGGCATTCATGGACAACACATCAAATCCCATGGCGGCAAGCAACAACGCCGCCGAGGGGTTGCCCGCCATTTCTCCACATATGCCGAGTGGCTTGTTCTCGGCATGAGCAGCATCCACGATATCCTTAAGCGCATGGAGAACCGCCGGGTGGAATTCCTGGTAGAGTTCCGCCACATGGGCATTGTTCCTGTCTACCGCCAGCATGTATTGAATGAGGTCGTTGCTGCCTACAGACAGAAAATCCACTCGTTTGCTGATATCTCTTGCCTGATAGACAGCGGCCGGCACCTCGATCATCACGCCGATATCCGGCATCTCAACCTCGATGCCTTCTTCCACAATTTCCCGGTAGCACTGGCTGATTAACCGCTGGGCTTCATCAACCTCCGCAACACTGCTGATCATGGGTAACATGATACGCAAGTCGGTATCCAGGCCTTCATTGGCTTTAATCATGGCCCTGACCTGTGCCAGAAATATCTCCCGATGATCAAGGGTTACCCGAATACCACGCCAACCCAGGAAAGGATTTGCTTCCTCGATAGGAAAGTAGGGCAGAGCTTTGTCTCCACCGATATCCAATGTTCGCATGGTGACCGGCCTGGGGTGAAATGCCTGCAGATGTTGCCGATAAATCACTCGTTGTTCTTCTTCTGTCGGGAACCGGTCGTTCATCATGAAATACATTTCTGTCCGGTACAGGCCTACTCCTTCTGCCCCTCTTCCAAGAGAACGGGCAACATCTGTCATCAATCCGGTGTTTACCCACAACCCTATTCGGTGATTATCTTTCATAATGCAGGGTTGGTCCGCCAGTCCACCCAGGCCGTCCACCAGTTCGGCCTCTTCTCTCAACACCCGTCTATAGTATTCAATCTGTTCGCTGCCGGGATATGCAATCAGAGTACCCCCAAACCCGTCGACAATCACTGGCTTGCCGTCCAGCAACATGGTGGGAAGATCCTCTATCCCCATCACAGCTGGAATTGCCATTGCCTCCGCAAGTATTGCCACGTGCGAGTAAGCGGAACCCTTTACTGAGACAAAACCCTTGAGTTTTTCTGCTGGCGCCAATGCCAGGTCAGTCGCTGTCAATTCATTACCGATTAAAATTGTATCCTCGGTATATTTCACCATTCTGGTATCAGAGCTTTGTAATTTGGCCAATAACCGGATGCCGAGATCCTTGATATCGGTGCCGCGTTCGCGCAGAATCTCATCTTCCATATTCTCGAAGTTCGCTACGTGGGATTCGATGACTTTGCGTAGCGCTCCCTGTGCCCAGTCACCCTGGCGTATCAGGAAAATAACTTCCCCTGTAATCTCGGTATTATCCAGCATCTGCAGATAGGCATCGAACAGACCCAGTTCACCGGGTTGCAGTTGCGTACCCAGTTGGCGGGAGAGATTGCGTATTTCCATTTTGGTTTCATCAACCGCATTCTTGAATATCTGAACCTCACCATAGGTATCTTCCGTCAACCGCTCCGGAATACTGCTGAGGTCGGCTTCCGGGTAAACCACCACCGCAGTACCAAAACCAACACCAGGTGATGCCGACATGCCTTTGAATTGAGTGGTGACCAATTCATTTTCCGACTTGCCCAGTGACAGGGACCCTGTGGCCCTGGCATGTGCAATGACACCCGCCAAATGGGCAGACAACGTGATGAGAAAGGCTTCCTCGCTCTCATCAAAACGCCTGGCGGCCATCTGCTGTACAACCAGAACACCCAATACATGACGATGATGGGTAATGGGTACACCCAGGAATGAATGAAACGGTTCTTCACCGATTCCCTCAATATACCGGTTTCTGGGGTGTTGCTGGGCATCTTCTTCGTTGACAGGCTCTGCCCGCTCACCGACCAGCCCGACCAGGCCCTCATCCAGGGCCAGCGTAACCTTGCCCTTGGATTCCTGATTCAAACCCCTTGTAGCCATGAATACGTATTGTTGTCTCTCCTCGTCCTTTAGATAGACGCTGCACACTTCAGTATTCATCGCTGTCTGGACCTGTTCAACGATGATTTCCAGGGATGCGTCAAGATCTCCAGCTTTACTGACCTCCTGGATAACCCGTCTCAGGGTCCGGGGGAAATCTGATGAGAACTGACTGGTCATAAATCAGCCCGATGCGATACAGCGGGGTAGAGACGGTACGAGTTCTTTCATCGCCCGGCGATAAACATCTTGCTTGAATGCCACAATCTGGCCCAGTGGATACCAGTAGCTGACCCATTGCCATGCATCAAATTCAGGAGTATTTGTGGCATCCAGTGAGACCGCATCATCCCTGGCAAGCATCTTGAGTAGAAACCATTTTTGTCTTTGACCGACAAAACTGCTCTTTCTCTGACGTAACATCTGCTTTGGCAGTCGATATCGTAACCACCCCCGGGTACATCCAACAATCTCTACGTTGTCTGCCTGTAATCCTGTTTCTTCTCTGAGTTCCCGGAACAGGGCCTCTTCAGGTGATTCATGGTGTTTAATGCCACCCTGCGGGAATTGCCAGGCATACTCGCCAATTCGGCGCGCCCAAAGCACCTGCCCCAATGGGTTGGCCACTATGATACACACGTTCGACCGGTACCCATCATTATCAATCACCTGTTGCACCTCCCACCAGTTCCGGATGTCTTCATTGTGTACGAATCCAGACAATTCAGCAATAATGGAGATGGAAGAAGGAAACCGCATTGACACTGGCTATATTTGACCTGGACGAAACACTGATTTCGACGGACAGCGATCACGCGTGGGGAGAGTTCATTGTTGACCAGGGACTCGTTGACAAAACTGCGTACCGGGAAACCAATGAAGCCTTCTACAAGGACTATCTGCGAGGTGAGCTTGATATAGAGTCCTATCTGGTATTCTGTTGTTCCATACTTTCGCGTTTCGAGCTCTCTGAATTACACGCGCTGCGAGTTAACTTCGTCGATTCCATCATCGCGCCCACGATCCTGCCCAAGGCGGTAGAGCTGGTGGAGTCCCACCGCAGCGCCGGTGACTTCCTCATGGTTATTACATCCACAAATCAATTTATTTCTGAACCGATAGTTGAAATGTTCGGCATCAAGACATTGATTGCACCTGAACCTGAAATTAAAAATGGAAGATACACCGGGCAAATCCTGGACACTCCAAGTTACGGCATGGGGAAAGTCATTCGATTAAACAAATGGCTTGGTCAACACCCGTTAATCATGGAAGGCAGTTACTTTTACACCGACTCGCACAATGATCTGCCTTTGTTACGCATGGTGGATAACCCGGTCGCCGTAGACCCCGATGAAATACTCCGTAAAGAGGCAGAGCAATCGCAATGGCAAATTATCAGTCTGAGGTGAAAGACAGGTCAAGCTCGCGCGCGGCCTTTACATCATCCAGACGTTTTACCGGCATTGTATGAGGGGCGCTTCTGACCATATCCGGATCTTCTTTTGCCTCTCTCAATATACTGGCCATCGCCTGCACAAATCCATCGATCTCTTCCCGGCTTTCAGTTTCAGTCGGTTCGATCAGCAGGCATTCCGGTATCAGCAGCGGAAAGTAAGTCGTGGGTGCATGATATCCGTAGTCCAGCAACCGCTTGGCAAAATCCATTGCGTTGACACCCAGTTCCCGGGATTCCCGGGAGAGAGTCACAACAAATTCGTGGGCTGCCCTGCGATCTGGATAGGCCAACTGAAATCCGGCTTTCCGGAGCTGGACCGCCAGATAATTGGCATTGAGAGTTGCATACTCGCCCACGCGATGCATTCCTTCGCGCCCCAGCATTCTGGCATATGCGTAGGCCCTGAGCAGAATACCGGCATTACCCATAAAGGCTGATAAACATCCGATACTATCCGGTATATCCCCTTCGTCCAGCCAGTAATAGAAGTCCTTGTCATTCACTCTCCGCAAGCCCACCACCGGCGTAGGTATGAACGGCTGCAATTTTTCTCCGACACCTATCGGACCCGACCCCGGACCACCACCCCCATGAGGCGTCGCAAAAGTCTTGTGCAGATTCAGGTGCAGAACATCAAATCCCATGTCTCCGGGCTTTACCTTGCCCAGTATTGCATTCATGTTGGCGCCATCGTAATACAACAGCCCCCCGGCCTGGTGAACGATAGTTGCAATCTCCTGCACCCTTCGATCAAACACACCGCAAGTGGACGGATTGGTCATCATCAAACCCGCGGTTTGTGGTCCAACGGCATCTTTCAATTCAGCGATGTCCACGTCACCATCACGGGTAACAGGCACCTCACGTACACGGTATCCACACATCACGGCGGTTGCCGGGTTTGTACCATGGGCTGCGTTGGGGATCAGAATCTCGGACCGTTCATCATCACGGTTTTTATCGTGATAAGCCCTGATCATCGCAACCCCGGCAAACTCACCCTGTGCCCCCGCCATGGGTGTTAGCGACACCGCGCTCATCCCGGAAACATCTTTCAGGTATTCCTGGAGCTCATACAGACACGCCATGAAACCCTGGCTGTGATTTTCCGGCGCCAGGGGATGCCGATTAAGGAAGCCAGGTAAACTGGCCGCTCGATGGGCGCCTCGGGGATTGTATTTCATGGTGCATGAACCCAATGGATAAAACTGTCCGTCGATTGAAAAATTACGTCTGGAAAGACTGGTGAAGTGCCGGACTGTCTGTAACTCCGACACTTCCGGTAATCCCGCTGGTTCAGACCTCAGGTATACTTCGGGGATATCGGTCACCGGTTCATCAGCTTCATACTGTGCACGGGCACTTCTGTCCCTGTTTCCAAGTTCAAAAATCAACATTCCACGTTATTCCAGTGCATGGGCGAGTGACTGGACGAACTGTTCAATATCTCCCCCGGTTTTGGTTTCTGTTACATTGACAAGCAGGCAATTCTCCAACCTGTTATCGAATAAGCCCAGATCATAGCCACCCAGTATCTGCTGTCTGGACATACCAGCCAGGACATCCGCTGCCGGTTTTGGCAACTCGAATACAACCTCATGGAAAAAAGGTTCCGGGAATCGCAACGATACATTGCCCAGAGCGAGCACCTTTTTCGCCAACAAGGCAGTGTTGTGATGGCATCTGGCTGCGACCGAATACAGTCCCTGATCTCCCAGGAGACTCATATAAATACTTGCAGCAGTCACCAGAAGTCCCTGATTGGTACAGATATTGGAAGTTGCCCTGGCCCTGCGAATATGCTGTTCCCTGGCCTGAAGGGTCAGTGTAAAACCTTCTTTACCGTCCAGGTCAACAGTACGTCCAACAATCCTGCCCGGCATTTGCCGCACAATAGCGGCCCGGCAGCACATGTAACCAAGATAAGGACCACCTGAAGCCACAGGTATCCCCAGGGGCTGTCCATCACCAACGACAATATCCGCACCTGCATCACCCCACTCACCTGGAGGTCTGAGTATCCCCAAAGCAGTTGGATTCACAACCCCGATAACCAGCATACCCTGTTCGTGTGCCCAATCAGTCAAATAATCCACATCTTCCAGACCGCCAAAAAAATTGGGACTGGCAATGACCAATCCTGCGAAATCCTCTCCCTGCATCCCATCCAGATAACCGTGGTCCAACAAACCCCTGTCTTGCCGCCATGGTATCTCCTGGATGTCTATCTGCTGATTAGTAATGATCGTCCTGCATGTTTGCAGGTATCGTGGGTGCACGTTGCCTGCACACAACAACCGTTTTGATCTGGATTTTTTATTGGCACGCACCGCCATGAGCATTGCTTCAGCAAGTGCGGTGGCGCCCTCATAGACCGATGCATTGGATACATCCATCGCGGTTAACCGCGTCATCATGGTTTGAAACTCATAGATCAACTGCAACGTACCCTGGCTTGCCTCCGCCTGATAGGGCGTATAGGCAGTCATGAATTCACCACGGGAAGCAAGCTCCCAGACTGCTCCAGGGATGTGATGTTCATATGCGCCAGCGCCAAGAAAACTCATCTGCACAACATCCTGGCGCGCGCGTTCGTTCATCAACCTCAACATGGCCATCTCTGACATGCCTTCAGGAGTGGCATGCAACTGGCCGTTTCTGAGATCCTCAGGAATTTCATCGAACAGTGCTTCTATACTCAACTCTCCAATATCGTCGAGCATTGTTTTTGTATCTTCCTGGGTGTGAGGGATGAATGGCATGACAGGATTACCTGGGTTTCAGTTCAGCAGAATAACAAGTCAGTGGGGCTCAGTCTCACAGACCTGTCTGTATTCGTCGGCGGAGAGTAACTGTGAGAGTTCTGCAATGTCAGAAGGGATGATTTTAAAGAACCAGCCATCACCGTAGGGAGAGTCATTCACGACTTCCGGAGCCTCTTCCAAAGCTTCATTGATGGCGACGACTGTGCCGGAAACCGGTGAATAAATATCAGACGCCGCCTTTACCGATTCAACTACCGCTACTTCATCCCCGGCAGCAACCTCGGTGTCGACTTCTGGAAGTTCCACAAACACGACATCACCCAGTTCATGCTGGGCATGATCACTGATGCCGACTGTGACGAATCCATCTGCATCGAGGCGTCCCCATTCGTGGGTATCCAAAAACCGTAAATCATCGGGAAATTCAGCCATATTGAGTGGTCCTTTCTAACTAGGTCTAGAATAACAACACAGGTCGACGAACAAAAGAAGGCTCTTTATACACCCACTGAAGGCTCTTTATACACCCGCTGAGGGCTCT
>JAPOOX010000018.1 GCA_026713185.1 Gammaproteobacteria bacterium | reverse complement strand
TAATTTCCCTGAGGTCGGGTTATCAGTGCATCGACAGCCTGATTCAACAAAACTGATTCGTGAATAGACAACTAACGGCTCCTACAAAGACAAGGTTCGAAGTTCATCAGGTATCTCCTGATTAGATGAATCTGAAATCCAGGCTTCCCGGTGCGACAACCAGATTTCTTCGTTCCACAATTCAAACTTGGCGCCCAGACCCAGAAGCACGACTTTTTTGTCCAATTGAGAATACTCGCGCAACGGCGGCGTGAGCAGGATTCGACCACTGCCATCCATCTGAACATCTGTGGCATGACCGATCATCAATCTCTGTATTCGGCGTGCAGCACCGTTGAAACTTGGCAGCGCTTCCAACTTGCGCTGAATATCACTCCATTCGGGTTCGGGATATATCAACAGGCATCTTTCATCCGTATCAATGGTAACCACCATCTCGCCATTGCATGATTGCAATAACTGTTCTCGATACCTGACAGGTACCGCCATACGTCCCTTTGTATCCAGGTTAATGTTATTTACGCCTCGGAACACTGTTGACCCGTCCTGTTGTCAAGTTTCAGACAGACACTATTAAAATCCCTTTCACACATTTCTCCACTTTTCCACACATTTTGCACCCATAAATGCACCTTAGTCGTGGAATTCGGACTTGTCAAGCAATTAAGCACATCCAATGGGTTCCCGTATTGAGAATTTTGATTCAGGCAACTGGAACAACAATCAAATGGAGGTGATTCAGAATTGAGGTAATCAGGTAATGAACTGGTTGCTGGAACAAGTCGTTTGGGAATGAGGGGACTGGTTAATGAACTGGCTTGATGGGAGAAGTAATTTGGCGATGGGAGGATATAGACAGAAATAGAGGGAGTCGACCGGTAAGCCGGGTTCTGTCAAGGACAATCATTCATCTAGGATACATGTCACCATGTATCTTCAGCGACCTACCCGAATCCAACTGCGGGCAACAGTAAGGGATTCCTATTTGGTCTTGCTCCAGGAGGGGTTTGCACTGCCACACTGTGTTACCACAGGTGCGGTGCGCTCTTACCGCACCATTGCACCCTTACCTGTTCCCGGAAAACCGGAGAACCGGCGGTATATTTTCTGTTGCACTTTCCGTAGACTCACGTCTCCCAGGTGTTACCTGGCTCCCTGCCCTGTGGAGCCCGGACTTTCCTCCCTCCGACCACTGAAACGTTCCTGTTTTCGCAGTAACCCAAACGAATCATTCCAGATTCCGCTTTAGTGGTCGGACAGCGATTGTCTGGTCAACTCCCACATTGAGGTTAATACCAAAACTGTTGTTTCTCAATCTTTATCGGTCTTTTTCAATGAAAGAGCAATGCGGTACATGATGTTTCTATGTTCCCCGGTCAGCTTCGATGCAACCTCGGCAGCCTTGCCCGGCGGCAATTCCCTCACCAGTTCCCGCATAAGGGGAACGTATTCCATATTATAGGCGGGTTCATCACAGCCTTCCACTTGAATGACAAATTCTCCCTTATTCGGAATACGCCCATCCTGCATCGCAGTCAATGCCGAGGCTACAGTACCCAGAAATATCTGCTCATGAATTTTGGTTAATTCCCGCGCCAGTAAAATTTGCCTGCCTGTGCCAAACACATCCTTCATGACATTGAGTGTTGCCTCTAAACGATGAGGTGCTTCATAGAACACCATGGATCTTGTTTCACTGACCAACTTTTGCAGCATGGCTTTTTTCTGGCCGGCTTTGGCAGGCAGGAATCCTTCAAACACAAACCGACTGGCAGGGATGCCGGATACAGAGAGCATTGCAGTGAGTGCACTGGCGCCTGGAACAGGTACTACTTCCTGTCCTCTGTTCAACGCCAGCCGAACCAGTCTGTAACCGGGGTCTGAAATCTGGGGAGTTCCTGCATCAGTAACCAGGGCTACATCAATGCCATTTTCCATCTTGTCGACAATCCCCGATGATACGGACTCTTCATTGTGCTCATGGTATGAACACATGGGCGTTTTGATTCCAAAGTGATTTAACAGTATTCCGGTATGACGTGTATCTTCGGCTGCAATCAGAGCCACATCCGCCAGAACCTTTTGCGCCCTTATGGTCATGTCATCCAGATTACCAATTGGTGTTGCAACTACGTACAATTTCCCCATATGCTTTCCGTGATTACTCACTGACGCCTGCATGACCTGGTTCAAAGCCAGTGTCTGTATCTCTGAAGGTAGTCCATGATGATACCCGAAACAAGGCTGTACAACTGAATCCAGGTTGGATGATAAGAACAATTACAGTTATTTTTATTCTGGTACTGGCGGGATGTACACCTCCAGTGCAGCAGACCAGGGAATCCGAGGATATTC
This sequence comes from Gammaproteobacteria bacterium, assembly GCA_026713185.1. Lineage (GTDB taxonomy): Bacteria > Pseudomonadota > Gammaproteobacteria > Pseudomonadales > Azotimanducaceae > UBA7455. The sequence goes on along the minus strand of JAPOOX010000018.1, from coordinate 7,830 downwards.
CGGTAACTGGTCCAACCTTAACCGTGAGTGAATTGCTGAGGCAGGCAGATCTGGCCGATGCCGACGAGGCAATATCATTACGGTTGGCAGCGGCAGTTCTGGCTTTCGAGAATAATAATGCTGGCCAGACACAGCAGATTCTGAATCTGATTCCGCGACGTGATGTCACTGTCAACATCGTTGAATACCTTCTGCTATCTGCTCAAGTGGCAGTTACCAATAACCTGCCGGCAGCAGCACTGACTTTTCTGAATGACAAACAACTGTTGTCTTCAACCCTGAACCGTGACTTGCAGATCAAAACAGGACTGCTCAGATCGGAAGCCTATCGGTTGAATCGCAGCTTCATTGCCAGTGTACGGGAAAGAATTTATCTGGACCCGTTACTCACTGAGATGGAGCAGGCGGACAATCACGACAAGATTTTCGAAACACTACTGAATGTACCTGCAAAGAGTCTTGGAGTACAGGCCAACGAGGCGATTACCAACGAGTTGAAGGGGTGGTTGACCCTTGCCGCAATGACCCGACAATACCAGAATAATCCCGACAGACAGTTTCAGGAACTCAACAACTGGAAAAAAGCATGGCCCCAACACCCGGCTTCCGTGATCTTGCCACGCAGTCTCGCGATGTTATCCGACATCGTCAGCGATCTGCCTTCTACCGTGGCATTGATATTGCCATTTCAGGGACCCAACGGGTCAATCGGCCGTGCCATCAGAGACGGTTTTCTGGCAGCACGTTACGTACAGCAGGGATCTGTCTCAGTCATTATGTACGATGCCTCCTCTGGTGATGTGGTAGATCTTGTACGCCAGGCTGAACTCGACGGTGTGGAATTGATTGTCGGTCCACTCGCCAAAGATGACGTGATGCAGGTTGCATCGGCAACGTCAGAGGTTCCGATTCTGGCACTGAACCGCACTGTTGATACTATTTTAAATCCCGGACTTTACCAGTTTGGTCTGGCGCCAGAGGATGAGATTCGTCAAGTTGTAAGGCAGGTACACAGTGAAGGATTGCAAAATGCACTGGTCATCTTCCAGGATAGTGAATGGGGTGAGCGTAACTTTCTGGAATTTCGGACAGCCTGGGAAGCACTTGGAGGGAACATCGTAGACAGTGTGGCTTTCTCCAGCCAGCGTGACTACTCGGGCATGATCAAGACTCTGCTCAAAGTAGACAGGAGTGAACTGAGATCGGCGGAACTTCAAAAAACCCTATACAGAGATTTCAAGTTTATACCCCATCGACGTCAGGACATCGATTTCGTTTTTCTACTTGCCGACCCGGATCAGGCCAGAGGCATCAACCCTGCTCTTGAACGATATTATGCGGAGGACGTACCGGTTTATGCCACTTCACATGTCCATGAATTTGGCCAGCCCTGGATTGAGGCTATTGATCTGAACCGGATCAGGTTCTGCGACATACCCTGGAAACTGATCTCTTCTGACAATACACAAACCAGAATCCAGTCCGCCTGGAGTACTGCTCAAGGTCAACTAGGACCGTTTTTCGCACTGGGAGTTGACGCATATCGTCTGTATCCAAGGCTACAACAACTGAAATTGATTCCTTCGAACAGATTATTCGGGACTACCGGCGTGTTACGTCTCAATTCCGGCAATGTGGTAGAAAGGGAATTGATGTGGGCTCAATTTCGTGACGGGTCTCCAGTGACGGATGTTCAGCAATGAAAACTACGACTGTCGCCATTGGTTCACAGGCCGAAAGAAGAGCTCAGGCATACCTGGAGTCCCATGATTTCAGGCTGATTAAAGCCAATTTCCATAGCCGGTCAGGCGAGATAGATCTGATCATGATCAAGGACTGTACTGTAGTATTCGTCGAGGTGCGTTATCGCAACGATACCTTCCGGGGAACTCCCGTGGAATCAATCACCCCGCACAAGGTACGGAGAATCATTCGAACTGCTGAATATTTCCTCCTGATTTATCCGCAATTTGGGGATATGGATTTCAGATTCGATGTCATATCCATAACAGATAAACTGGAGTGGATTAAAAATGCGTTTACACTGGACAGATAATCCCAAAGGAGCCTTGTTCAAACAGTTATTGTTCGCCATAGTTGAACATAGGGTCAACGGACACGGATTCGGCCCTGGCATTGCACACCGATGTTCCAATGTTATGAGAGGTTTTATGAAACTGATTTTCCCATTTCTGATCTTGGCCGCTCTGACTGGCTGCTCCAACTATAAAGCGGACAAAGATTCCGAATATACACAGCGTGATGACAGTCGTAACGAGACACTGGCCGTAAAAAATATTCAAGCAAGCCACCCGGATCTTGCCGAAGCAAACATCAACGCAACCGGATTCCAGGGTAGCATTCTCCTTACCGGTCAGGTTAATTCACAGGAGTTGGCAACTATTGCCGCGAAGACCGTTGAACGCATGCGGAACGTCCGTCGCGTTTACAACGAACTGGCTGTTTCCGGGACTACCTCCATGATCTCGCGAACTAACGATGTTTGGCTCACTTCCAAAGTCAATGCCAGTCTTCAGAGTAACGAAGACCTGGATAGCAGCCGCATCAAGGTTACTACTGAAAATGGTGTGGTCTATCTTATGGGTGCAATTTCCCGCCAGGAAGCCGATATGGCCGTTAAATCCGTTCAGGATGTGACCGGTGTTCAAAAAATCGTAAAAGTATTCAATTATCTGAACTAGTTCCTGTTCGAAGGACAAGTACGATATCTGCTAACACCCCCGTTAACAAAACAAGCCAACAAACAAGTACAGCATCCGACCCACAGCAATTAATCCCGCATGTCCTGTTCTTCTTCGGACAGACTTAATTTGAATGATTCACGGGCAAACAGATTATCCATGTATTTGAGAATGGGCTTGCCATGTTTTGGTGGCAACTCAATTCCCAGCACAGGCAAACGCCAGAGTATCGGACCAACACAGCAGTCCACCAGAGTAAACGTATCGTTCATAAAGAATGCTTTTTCCGCAAAGATGGGAGCAACCGCAATAAGCGACTCCCGCAACTCATTGCGGGCACGGCTAATGACCGTTTCCCGGGAACGGCCTGCAATAATAGTGTCTACGTAATCACACCAGTCCTTTTGTATGCGGTACATGTAAAGGCGGCTTTGTGCTCTTGCGACAGGATATACCGGGAGTAGCGGTGGATGTGGGAATCGCTCATCCAGATACTCCATTATGACCCTTGATTCATAGAGAACGAGTTCGCGGTCTACCAGCGTGGGTAAACTGTTGTATGGATTCAAGTCGATCAGGTCTTCCGGTATCTCGTCTGGCTCAACATTCACGATGTCGACAGCAACCCCTTTTTCGGCAAGAACCAGACGGACTCGCTGGCTGTAATGATCATAGCCATCAGAATAAAACGTCATTGTCGAATGTTTAGCTATCACCCCCATCTTTCACCTCTTTTCAAATCAAACTTAATTAACGACGGTTGGCCAACCCTTGGTTGGAAGAAAACCCTTAGTGGAATTCCCTGGTGTACTCTCGCCCAAGTAAATAAGCAAAGACGAAGAAAAATGCCAGAAAGATCAGCACGTAAACACCGAGTCTCTCACGTTCAAGACGAGTAGGTTCCGCAACGTAGTAGAGGAAGTTTGTCAGGTCATAGCTGACCTGGTCATATTCTTCCGGAGTCAGGGAACCCGATCCTGCAACAAGTTCCAAAGGACTGTAACCCCTTGCCACGAGATCGCCCCCACAAATTTCTGCCAATACGGGTTCTCCGGTGAGTGGATCCTGTATTTCAGAACCGTCTTCAGTCAGTTGGGGTAGCTGTCTGCATGCCTCTTGTTGCAACCCCTGAAGTTCCAGCAGCACATGAGGCATTGCCACATTTTCAAAAACCAGGTTATTTACACCTAATGGTCGATCATCATCCCGATAAAAACTCTTTAAATAGGTATAGAGGTAGTCAGGGCCACCCTTTAATGAGATATAGAGCGTCAAATCCGGTGGAGCTGCACCAAACCAGACTTTAGTACTGTCCTCGGAAGCTGAATTTTCTATCAGGTCTCCAATCCTGGTTTCCGGATCAAAGATCATGTGTTCAAGCATCAATTCGTGAGGGATACCTAAATCATCGGCGGTTCGCTGGTAGCGCTGATATTGCAAAGAATGGCAACTCAGACAGTAATTCATATAAATCTTGGCGCCCCGCTGCAATGATTCCTTGTTGTGCAGGTCAGGAGTCATTTGTTCCAGGGGAAATGTCGATTCTGCCGAAAAGGTTGTCACCGGTATCAGAACCAGGGACATAATCAGGGCCCTATACCAACAACAACGCTGGATACCTGTGGATGTACCAAAGACTCTCATCTCATGGTCACCCTGTCAGGCGCCGGCTTTGTTTTTTCCATTCGGGTATACCATGGCATCAGTAAAAAATAACTGAAATAGAGAACGGTACAAACCTGCGCAACCATGGTCCTGCCCGGTGTTGTATGCACCGTCCCGAGATATCCCAGAATAAAGAAAGAAAGTACAAACAATGACAGAAATATTTTGCTGTACAGACCTTTGTACCGGAAGGAACGCACCGGTGATTTATCCAGCCAGGGAACGACAAACAGAATCGCGATAGCACCTGCCATCACAACCAGACCCCAGAATTTGGCATCCATTCCAAACAGGGGGAAAGTGACTGCCCGCAGCATCGAATAAAACGGTGTGTAATACCACACGGGCGCAATCAGGTCCGGAGTCTTTAACGGGTCCGCCGGTTCATAATTGGGATGTTCAATCAGATAACCCCCGCCATCCGGGAAGAAGAACATCACGGCAGAGAAGATAAACAGGAATACGACGACGGCGGGGAAATCATGACCGATCGTGTAATAGGGATGAAACGGAACACCATCCAGCGGATTACCGTTTTCATCCTTGTATTTCTTGATATCAACACCGTCCGGGTTGTTTGACCCGACCTCATGCAGAGCAAGTATGTGAAGTACCACCAATACCAGCAGTATCAATGGCACCAGCACGACATGCAGGGCAAAGAATCGATTCAGAGTAACCCCTGACATGTTGAAATCGCCTCTCACCCAGATCGCCAGATTTTCGCCAACGAAGGGTATTGCCTCTGCCAGGGAAACGATGACTTGCGCCCCCCAGAACGACATATTGCCCCAGGGCAACAGATACCCAAAGAAACCCTCCGCCATAAGGCAAAGATAAATCAACATTCCGAAAATCCATATCAGTTCCCTGGGTTTACGGTAGGACCCGTATAGCAGGCCACGGAACATGTGCAGGTAGACAACGACGAAGAATGCAGATGCACCTGTTGAATGCATGTATCTGAGCAACCAGCCGTAATTTACATCCCGCATGATATATTCGATTGATGCGAATGCGCCTTCACCCGTCGGGTTGTAGCTCATGGTCAACCAGATTCCTGTCACCAACTGATTGACGAGCACAACCAGCGACAGAACACCAAAGAAATACCAGAAATTGAAATTCTTCGGGGCATAGTACTTTGACATATGCTTCTCGAAGGTTTTGGTAACCGGGAGTCTGGCGTCTATCCATTCCATGAAATATTTAAATCCCGCCATCAGACAGTACTCCCGTCTTCACCAATCACAATGACTGACTCGGACTCATAATAATGCGGTGGTACTTCCAGATTTGAGGGTGCCGGCACACCGGCATAGACCCTTCCGGCAAGGTCGAACATGGACCCGTGGCAGGGGCAATAAAACCCGCCCAGCCAGTTCGGATCAAAAGTCTGCGGTTCCAGGGCAGGCCGGAATTTGGGAGAACAATTAAGATGTGTACAGATACCAATCAGTACCAGGATGTCCGGCCGGATAGACCGGGTATCGTTTCTGGCATACTCCGGTTGCTGCTGGCGATGTGAATCCGGATCTGCCAGTCGAATATTCCGGGAATTCAACTGTTGCAGCATTTCCTCGGATCTTTTCACTACGAATATCGGCTTGTCTCTCCATGCGGGGAAGGGACCAAGAATATCACCAGGCGCCAGTTTACCGACATCGATCTTTACCGGTGCTCCAGCTGCAAGAGCCTTTGCACTTGGACTAAAAGAACTGACAAAAGGAACAGCGGCGCCTATTGCGCCAACCGAACCAACAACAAGGTTGGCGCCAATCAGAAATTTACGTCGCCCTTTATTGACGCCGTCATCACTCACGGTTGTACTCCCTGGTACTCAAAAAACCGAATGACTGGTAAGAGATTCATACTGCAGCCATATTGGAAATGGCCACTATCGAGGCCTCGCGGATTTTATCACAGTCCATTTGTATATTGTTGCTGTAAGGTGAAATGAAGTACCTTTTTCTGGAAGCACACCAGGATTGGAAAATACGGGGTGTCCAGGCTGATTAACGCTTTGAATATTGCGGACGTTTACGGGCTTTTCGCAATCCAACTTTTTTACGTTCCACCATACGGGCATCGCGGCTGACCAATCCAGCCTGCCTGAGTGGTGGACGCAGAGTTTCATCATACTCCATAAGAGCTCTGGTGATTCCGTGTCTGATTGCACCGGCCTGGCCAAAACTACCACCACCACGGACACTGACCTTAAGGTCGAACCTGTTGCCCAGTCCTACCAGTTCAAGTGGCTGACGAACAATCATCCGGGCAGTCTCCCTGCCAAAATACTCATCAAGTGGACGTTTGTTGACGATGATGTTACCGCCGCCCGATTCCAGAAAAACCCGTGCCTTGGCGGATTTTCTACGTCCAGTTCCATAGTATTGCACCATATCAAGTCTTCCCGTCCTGCCTGGTCATAGTTCAAGTGGTTGTGGTTGCTGAGCAGTGTGCGGGTGTTCATTCCCGGCATAAACTTTAAGCTTGCCCAGCATTGCCCTGCTCAACCTGTTCTTTGGCATCATACCCCTGACTGCCATTTCAATGACTTTCTCAGGTGATTCCTGCATCAGTTTATCGAAAGTAATCGACTTCAGGCCGCCTGGATATCCCGTATAATGCTGGTATACCTTGTCTGTGTTCTTATTGCCGGTGACCTTTACTTTGTCAGCGTTGACAACGACGACATAATCACCGTTATCCACGTTTGGCGTGTATTCCGGCTTATGCTTTCCGCGTAAACGGTTCGCGATTTGCGAACTTAGCCGTCCCAGCGTCTTGTCTGTAGCATCAACCACAAACCAACTGTGTCTGACCATGTCCTTATTTATACTGATTGTCTTCATATACCTGTCTTGCGGTCAGCTATTCACTCAATTTGAGTACTTCGAACCCCAAAGGTGTAGCTGGAATCTGGAAGTCGCGGATATTACATCAGACAACCAGTATGTTGCAAGCATTCATGTTGACCCCCGAACCTGATTTTTTTGAATTCAGGGGGATTACGAACCCTCCACTCCGAAGCGAAGCTATGCCGGCTTTTATCTATCTCTAAGTCCTCATTTTAGTTCAGGAAATTCAGATTCGCTTCTTAAGAATTACACAGAATGCAGCAGGCAGGTTATTTGTCAGCCAGGCTTTACGGTTGTGTTGCCGTATCGAATATTATCCAGAATTGAAACAGGGAACAGTGCTCTATCACTTACATCCTGCCCGACCTTGTGCAGAAATCCATGTTCAGTCTCCAAAGTTCATCACTTTGCTGTTAAGTAATCTGTTCCCCGAAAGGTAAACTGTCCCCCGTTGTGGTTAAATACCGGCTTTTTTGCGACAAGCAGTGTATTCAATTCAGAATCTTACTGCGGAATCGCAGACATCACCCTAAAGAAATCAGGAGAATTTCAAAATGAAGAAGAAAGTCGTCGTTCAGTTACCGGGGCATGCCAGACTCGAT
>JAPOOX010000134.1 GCA_026713185.1 Gammaproteobacteria bacterium | reverse complement strand
CAAGTTGCGAACAATGCGGACGCAATACGTTGCCCTGTCTCAATGCAGTGACTGACATCGACCAGTGGTTGTCGCAAGGGTCAACCGACATAAAATTGGTGGCGGACCCTCATACCAGCAAAAAAATCAGCGATGTCCCGTCAAGGGAAGTTTCCTCGGTTGCGATGTTGACAGGACCGGAAGGTGGACTGACACAGGAAGAAGCCAGGCAGGCTGAAAGCGCCGGGTTTCTCCCTGTGGGTCTCGGCAAACGCATACTCCGTGCAGAAACCGTTCCCATCGCCTTGCTGGCTCTGGTTCAGCACCATTGGGGGGACATGTAACTGGCTTCCGCTCTGCAGTTTTTTGACGAAATTCAACCGGATGACGCGATTCTCTGGGCTGACGCGATCCTGCTGCTGCATGGTTTATTCATTGCCTTTGTCCTGTTCGGTCTCATTTTCATCATCATGGGTAGAATCCGCCAATGGCAGTGGGTGAGGAATCCGTGGTTTCGCTTCTGTCATCTCATCTCAATTCTCTTTGTGATGATACAATCCTGGTTTGGTTTGATATGCCCGTTGACGATCTGGGAGATGAACCTGCGATCACAGGCAGGTGATATCGTGTATCACGGATCGTTCATTGCCCACTGGATCGATAAACTCGTTTTCTATCAGGCGCCGTCCTGGGTATTCATCCTTTGCTATACCTTGTTCGGGGCGTTGGTTCTGGCCAGTTGGTACTGGGTACGGCCACGCTCGTTTGGCAAACTTACTTAAACTTTGGAACCTGAGTTCAGCAACCTGTGTTAAAGTGCCTTCCCCAAAAAACGAGTAACAGGTGAGACAGCCATCGATCAAGGATCGATATGAACAGGAAAACCATGACAGATTATAAAATTGCTGATATCGGACTTGCAGACTTCGGACGCAGGGAAATAGAACTTGCCGAGGGAGAAATGCCTGCATTGATAACCCTCCGGGAAAAATATCGAAACGAACAACCTCTTGCGGACGCCAAAATTCTGGGGTGCATTCACATGACCGTTCAAACCGCGGTATTGATTGAAACTCTGGTGACACTCGGTGCGGAAGTACGTTGGTCCTCCTGCAACATCTTCTCAACGCAGGACCACGCGGCAGCAGCCATTGCCGCCCGTGGCATCCCTGTTTATGCCTGGAAAGGTGAAACTGAAGAGGAGTTCTTCTGGTGCATTGAACAAACCATCCTGAAAGATGGCAAACCCTGGGACGCAAACATGATTCTGGACGATGGGGGTGATCTTACACTGATGGTACACGAGAAATATCCGGAGATGCTCGCCCACATTCACGGTATCACGGAAGAAACCACAACAGGCGTTCACAGACTGTATGAAATGCTTGATCTGAACGCGTTGAAAGTTCCTGCAATCAATGTCAACGACTCGGTAACAAAATCAAAAAACGATAATCGATACGGCAGCAGACACGGTCTTAACGATGCCATCAAACGTGGCACGGACATGCTGCTGGCAGGAAAACGGGCACTGGTCATTGGCTACGGCGATGTGGGCAAGGGCTCTGCACAAAGCCTGCGGCAGGAGAGCATGATCGTACGGGTGGTGGAAATTGACCCTATTTGCGCGATGCAGGCCTGCATGGATGGTTACGAGGTCGTGTCTCCTTATATTAACGGCGTCAATACCGGTAGATTGGAAGATATCGACAGGCGGTTGCTCCAGGCGACAGACCTGATTGTCACCTGCACTGGTAATGTCAATGTATGTGACAAAAATATGCTGCAGACGGTCGCTTCCAATGCCATCATCTGTAACATCGGCCATTTCGATACGGAGATCGACACGCTATACATGCGCGACAACTGGCGATGGGAAGAAGTCAAACCACAGGTACACAAAATATACCGTAGCGACGATCCCGGTGATTATCTGATTCTGCTGTCCGAGGGCCGACTGGTGAACCTGGGCAATGCGACAGGCCATCCATCCCGAATTATGGATGGATCCTTCGCCAATCAGGTCCTCGCCCAGATGTATTTGTATGAAAGAGCGTGGGCAGATCATGATCCCAGGCAGCGCGAGGAGATTACCGTGGAAGTATTGCCCAAGTCACTGGACGAGGAAGTGGCCAGATACATGGTGCAGGGTTTTGGTGGTGTCCTGACTGCCCTTACCGAAGATCAGGCGTCATATATCAAGGTATCCGAATCGGGACCTTACAAACCTGACAGCTACAAGTATTGACGGGTAAGCCTGTCGACTTGCCCCCTATGTCCGGTGTCTTGACACTATGCAGCGCGCACGGTCTCTAAAAAATGGACCTGACCCCTTTTTCACTTTTTCATTGGAGTTGCTCCCAGGCGCGCACGCGTTCTCTGGCGGCATCAAATATCCGTTCGTAATTGAGCCGCTCAACCTGCGCCCGGGTGTCAACATCAAGGCGCTCCCACAATGGATTGTATACCACGTGAGTGCCGGCGTAGGCTTCCCAGTCTGACGGCGCTACGGAGTCGGTGCCAAACAGGAACCGGGTTGGGTACTTCTCGATCAATTCTGCCCATGCGGCAACACTGTCAGCGTCCTGGACAACGTATTGGGCGACCTCATCCCAGGAAATATCGAGCATCACATGATCGTAACGCGAGTCGCTCAACATTGAATCGAGCAACTCAATATGATCGCTGGAAGGTTTTATAAAGCGGCCCAATCCGGTGTGTGCCCAAATGACTGACGCGCGTGGATGTTCAGCAAGGACGTCAAGCAAGTCCTTGTAGTGCGCTGGCGGTGTACCCGATCGGACCGTATCGATGTCGCAATGAAGGATTGCCGCAAGACCAATTTCGGCAACCGTTTCAAGAATTCCATGCAGTGCCGGATTGTGCAGGCTCGCAGTGTGCCCGGTGATCTTGGACGATACGAATTCCTTGTGAACGCTGAATTCGCCAATGCCCGTGAATACACCCGGGAATGTGCGCAGGACTCGTCGGATGTGGTCTGCGGCATACATGTCCGTGGGGTTGAAGCCAGTGATCATGGGGTCCACTCGCTGCCTGTCAACATCGTTCAACGACAGGTACTCGCGAGCAATTACTGCGTCGACGAAAGAGTAGTAGTAGAGCGCCGCGTCCGACAGCAGGTAATAATTTGGCGCCCGATCTCCGGAGACAAAAGAATCCCACTTCTGCTGCAGCGGAATACCGAACATTGCGACCCGTCCGACCCGGTCTCCAACCATTTCCATGTATTGACTGGCGGTTATGCCTCGCTGAATATAATTCAGCAGATGGAAGTGCACGTCGTTGAATTGCGGTGTCGACACCGTGTCACCGTCTGTCGTGGTTGTATCCGCAGACTCCAGCGATTGTGCATTTACCGACGCACATCCAAATAAGAGCATGCCGACACAAAGGATGAGGCGGAACCAATAGTGTGTTCCACTGTTTGCAGTTATCAAGTTCATTTCATATGATCCCGTCGTAGAGTGGATTTTGACAATAGCTTGCCATCCTTCCACTCCTAAAGGAAGAGGATTCATATCGATCTTCCCTCAAATCAGTGGACACCGGGTCAAGAATCCCGGAACGTTGTTTGAGTTCAAGGTGTACACATAGTGATTATATCTTGCACTTCAGTGGAAAATTCCTCATGCTTGTCGACTCCCTCTTATAAACCCGCTGATGGCTCTCTCTAACCCGCTGAAGGCTAATTTCAAACCCGCTGAAGGCTCTTCCTGCACACCAATGAGGCTCTATCAGAGGCCAGATTGAGGCTCTAATCAAACAGGATATCACCAGATCAAGGAATCCATGTGGCAATCAAGAACGAAGAAAAACTGGCTGATGTCGAAGTTATCAAGGATAACTTCGAAGCGCTGCATTATATCTGCAATGCACAGATAGCAACTGCGATATTTCTTGCCTACCACCTGGAAAAACCAATTCTTGTCGAGGGACCTCCCGGCGTCGGTAAGACAGAACTGGCCAAAACCACTGCAGAAATGCTGAACCTCCCCTGCATACGATTACAGTGTTACGAAGGGCTGGATGAATCGAAAGCTATTTACGAATGGAAATACGGCAAGCAGCTTCTCTACACCCAGGTACTTAAAGAAACACTGAGCGAAATACTTGAGGGTGCGAGGGGATTGGCGCAGTCTGTAGACAAACTGCATGAATTCGGCGATATCTTTTTCTCGGAACAGTTCCTTGAACCACGTCCGTTACTCAAGGCACTGAACGAAGAAGAAGGCTGTGTCCTGCTGATAGACGAAGTGGACAAATCCGATCATGAATTTGAATCCCTGCTGCTGGAAATGCTGTCCGATTTCCAGTTATCAATTCCTGAAATCGGCACCATCAAGGCATCCCCGGAGAGGAAACCACTGGTGTTACTGACCAGTAACAACACCCGGGAAATCAGTGATGCTCTGAAACGCCGCTGTCTGCACCTTTATATCCCTTTTCCCGATGCGGACCTCGAAAGTAGAATCGTCCATGCGAGAGTACCCGATATCCCGGGGAAGCTGAGACGGCAACTGGTCGCATTCATCCAGGAATTACGCGAAATGGACCTGAAGAAAGTTCCCGCCATCAGCGAAACAATAGATTGGGCACGAACCCTCATCCTGTTGCATACAGACTCCCTGGACGCAGACCTGGTAAGACAGACTCTCAATGTCATTCTGAAATTCCAGGAAGACATAGAGACAGTCGAAGCCGAAATCCAGAATGTCACCAACAAAGCCCTCAAGGAAATTTAGCAGCAAAGCTGCGAGTCTCCCATGATTGATCGCACCCTGGTTGATTTCGTCAAGGTACTCCGTACCGCAGAAATACAGGTCAGCCCTGCAGAAACCCTTGATGCGATATCAGCAATGAACATTGTGGGCTATAGAGATCGCGAATTTCTGAAAGACAGTCTGTCTATTGTCCTGTCAAAAAATCCACAGGAGAAGGAAGCCTTCGATTCCTGCTTTGACCGGTTTTTTACTTTCGATAAATTCCAGCAGACAGACGAAGGAACCAGTCCCGGCAAAGAACCGGACAATCAGGATGGCGATTTTGACCTCAACACCGGAGACCGGCAACAAGGCGCCGGCAAGGGCAGTGGTCAGGGTCAGGGAGGTGGATCTCAAGGGGAAGCCGACACGGAAGAAGACCAGACAGAACTGCAACCAACTTCTGATCTCGGTAAGTTGCTGTTATCCGGCAACAGGGCTGAACTGATGATTGCCATGGCGGAGGCAGGGCGCGAGGTTCAGGTAAACCAGATTATCGTATTCACACAGAAAGGCCTGTACACACGCAAAATGATGGATGCCATGGGTCTGAAAGAGATGCAGGACGAAATAGCAGAACTCCAGGGACACGGCGGCAGACCACAGTCGAATCTGGCTGACAGACTAAAACGGGCCAGAGAACAGTTGCGCGATAAAATCCGGGATTATGTTGAAAAACAATTCTTTCTCCATGCAGACGAATCCGGCAAACAACTGAGGGAAGAACTGCTGAAAAAAGTGAAACTGTCCAACCTCGAGAGAAGGAATTTCAAGGATGTTCAGGAGGTCGTATTCAAAATGGCCAAAAAGCTTATTGCCATTCACTCCAAACAGCGCAGGACTTTTCGACGTGGGCAACTTGATGTCCGAAAAACATTGCGTCACAACATGCAGTATGACGGCATGTTTTTTGACATTCGCTGGAAGTCAACAAAAGTCGATCGACCCAAGGTAATGTGTATTTGTGATGTGAGTGGATCAGTAAGTAATTACTCACGCTTCCTGCTAATGTTTCTCTATAGTCTGGCAGAAGTACTGCCCAAAGTTCGATCTTTTGCCTTCAGTTCCGACCTGGGTGAAGTCTCCGAATTGTTCGAATATTCAACGCTGGAGGATGCCATGGCAAAAACCATGCGCGACTACGGTAACGGGTCTACGGACTATGGGCAGATGCTGATGGATTTCAGGAATCATTGCATGGATTCTGTCAACAACAAAACGACGATTATCATTCTTGGTGATTCACGCAACAATTATGGTGATCCCAGGACAGAAATTCTTCGCGAGATGTACGACAAGGCAAAACGGGTTATCTGGCTGAATCCAGAGCCCAGAATCAGCTGGACCGTTGGCGATGCGGAAATGAAAAAGTACGCCCCCTGCTGCCATCAGGTTGAAGTCTGCAATTCTCTTGTGCATCTGGAGAGGGTCGTTTCCAACCTGTTGCGTACCGCTGTCTGATCAATTTGCTACATGCTACAATCCGGCACCTAATCCTTTACAAGGTTCATGGCATGAGAATACTCCTGGCAGCTTTACTACTGTCAGCCATATCCCAGGCTATGGCGCAGGTGAATGCCTCATCTATCGACTACGACACTCAAACCATCACGATTGCCCTCGCCCAGGAACCACCTCAACTCAACAGCATGAAAGCCACGGACCAGGTCAGTATCCTGTTGCTGGGCCATGTAATGGAGGGACTGACTCGATACGGGCGCCGTAATGACATCAAGCCGGGTGTAGCCGAAAGATGGAAAATAAACGATAAAGATGCCACGTTCTGGCTGAGAAAGGATGCCATGTGGAGTGATGGCGTTGGCGTCACGGCACACGACTTTGTTTTTGCCTGGCAAAATGCACTGGACCCTGCCACTGCCTCGGAATATGCGTTTATCCTTTATCCAATTAAAAATGCAGAGGAAATCAACAAAGGTAATCTCCCGACATCACAACTCGGTGTAACCGCTGTTGGTGACTACACACTCAAGATAGAACTGGAACGTCCCACCCAGTACTTCCTCAAACTCACCGCCTTTTCCACTTACTTTCCGGTAAGACGGAATTTCTTTGAATCCAGGGGTGACCGATTTGCTTCAGAAGCGTCTGATCTTGTCTACAATGGACCATTCAGGATCACGGATTGGGTACACAGCGCCTCTCTCAGAATGGCCAGGAACGACCATTACTGGGATAGAGACAACATCACCCTGAATGCGATCAATGCCGACTATATCACCGAGGATACCCGGACCCACTTCAATCTGTTTATTGACGGCAGAATAGCAATTACCGGTCTGAATGGTGAAACCTATAAAGATGCGCTCACCCAGAAGTTCCGTATCAGACTGTTTACAACCGGGTCTGTGTTCTTTCTTGAATATAATCACCGGCCAGAGCGAATCACGAGTAATGTAAACATCCGGCGTGCAATACAGCATGTGTTCGACCCCACCGAGATGGTCAACAAAGTTCTGGCAACACCGGGAAATCTGGCCGGGGAAAGCCTGTTTCCAGTGTGGCTGGCAGGCGTCAAGGGTAAATTTCGCAGTGAATACCCGGCGCCCCTGCCAACTCTGGATTTGAAAAAGGCAAAAGAATACCTGGACAAGGCTAAACAGGAGCTCGGTCTGGATGAGATCCCCGCTCTGATTCTTCTTGTTGGCGACAGTCCAACCGCAAGCAAGCAATCTGAATATCTACAGGGGTTGCTGAAGTCGAAACTGGACCTGGACATCAAGATAGATACCCAGACCTTTAAACAACGTCTGTCCAAGATGACCAGCGGAGATTTTGATATCGTCGGCGCAGGCTGGGGACCGGACTTTGACGACATCATGACGTTCGGCGATCTGTTTGCTTCCTGGAACCTCAACAACAGGGGTCGATATGAAAATGCCGAGTACGACCGGAACGTTCGTACGGCCATGGACAGTCTGGATCCCAAAATCCGCATGGACGCCATGGCAGAATTGCAGAGAATACTGTATGAAGATGCCGTCATTCTGCCGCAATATGAACAGGGCATCATTTACCTGCAGCATCCAAAATTGAAGGGCGTTGTGCGCCGCGTAGTGGGTCCGGACCCGGATTATACTTACGCGCGGGTAGTGGAGTAGGCCAGTGGTCCGCTACACTCTGAAACGACTGATAGCCGGCATCATAACGGTCTGGTTCATCGCTACCGCCACATTTATCGCCATGCACCAGGTGCCCGGCGATCCCCTGATGAATGACAAGGCAGTGTCTCCGGAGATTCGCCGGAATCTTGAACGACATTACGGCCTCGACAAACCGGTTACGACTCAATACTTCATATTCCTGCGTAACATGTTACCGCCAAATCCGGACTTCGGTTACTCCTTCACCCAGCAGAACCGGCAGGTCAATGACATTATTCGCGATCATTTTCCGGTCTCTGCCATGCTCGGTATCCTGGCAATACTGTTTGCCACTACAGGCGGTGTTTTGTGGGGAGCATTGACGGCAATTTACCGTAACAGGCTGCCGGATATCATCATCATGTTCCTGGTTATTCTGGGTATTTCCGTGCCCAGTTTTGTTTTCGCCGCCCTGGGCCAGTTGCTGCTTGTCAAAATCAACAACGCAGTGGGATATTCGCTGATTCCGGTGGCTGGATGGGGAACCTTCCAGCATATGCTGATGCCTTCCATGGTCCTGGGTCTTGGCACCATGGCATTGCTGACAAGATTGATGCGGTCATCAATGCTTGACGTCATCAACGAAGACTATATCAAAACCGCCAGGGCCAAAGGCCTTTCCCCTGTCCGAATATTCTTCAGTCACCAGTTACGCAATGCCATTCTGCCGGTCATTACAGTACTGGGACCCCAGATAGCTGCCATCACAACGGGAGGTTTTGTGGTTGAACTGGTATTCGGGATTCCGGGACTTGGCCGCTATTTCGTTCAGGCAGTTCAGCAACTGGATTACACGGTCATCATGGGCACCACCGTTTTCTACGGTGCGTTTCTGGTGCTCATGGTCATCATTGTGGACATACTTTATGGCTTTATCGACCCGAGGGTACGACTGCAATGAGCCTTATGGATACCATTTCTGACCAGGATTTTGCACCGGCAGAGAAAGTTGCCGACGCTGAGCAGATCTTCAGACCTTCTTTGTCTTACTGGCAAGACGCCTGGATTCGACTGCGCAAGAATGTTCGTGCGCTGGTTTCTCTGTACATCGTCGTGTCATTGATAGTATTTACCATCATTGGCCCGATGATCTGGCGGGTCGATCCGGCTTTGCAGGACCTGAACCAGATATCCCAATCACCCTCGCTACCCAAAAAGGCAATTCTGGTGAGCGAATATGAACGGTGGGATCGTATTATCGACCCTGATTTCCCCGCCCAGCCGGACGAATATGTCGACAACGTAGCGGCGCCCGAAGGACTGGATGTAGCAGAACCCGCGACGACACAGCACGTCAGAATAGTCTGGCAGCCGGTTACCGGCGCCGGGGGGTACAATATTTACCGGAATCAGAGATTTCCCCAGGACTTCAATGATCTCGGATTACCGCTCGGGTCAACCTACGGCGCAAATGAAATAAGCTTCGAAGATAGATTAAGTCTGGAGTCACGCCCCTACTATTATTCCATCGTACCCACTGACGGATTTGATGAGTATTCTGTTTTCACAGTACTGGAAGTCATTCCGCTGGCAACAATCACGCTGACCGACGCCTTGGACCGTGGTCTTATTACCTCGGATGCCCTTCCGGGGCAGGAGATCAAACTGGATTTTCACCCACTCGGTACCGATTATCTGGGCCGGGACATGCTGGCAAGGTTGATGCAGGGCGCACGGGTGAGCCTCTTCATCGGCATTGTCGCGCCATTCTTTTATGTACTCTTCGGGATTGCGTACGGCGGATTCGCGGGTTATTTCGGCGGCGTCCTTGATGGACTGATGATGCGATTCGCAGACTTTGTGGTTGCCCTGCCTTTTCTCCTTTTTATGATCCTGGCCAAGATCGCCTTCGGCATAGGGCCTGGT
>JAPOOX010000122.1 GCA_026713185.1 Gammaproteobacteria bacterium | reverse complement strand
CGCTATCAGCGGCTGAGACTAGTTGACTGCATCCCTGAGTGCTTTACCTGCTTTAAATGCAGGAACCTGAGCCGCGGCTATCTGGATTGACTCACCCGTCTGCGGATTTCGACCGGTTCTTGCCGCTCTGCTACGTACAGAAAACGTACCAAATCCAACCAAGGCTACAGAATCACCCTTCCTGAGTGAGTCTGTAATCGAATCAATAACTGAATCCAATGCCCGACCTGCATCCGCTTTAGTGATATCGACGGATGCCGCAATATTCTCAATCAACTCTTGTTTATTCACTCTAAACCCCTTTATCGTAGTTCATATTAACGCCTTAATCGGTGCCTGTAGATTCGTTCTGAGTTTTGCTCAAACTGTAAAAGATACTTCCTTTACAGATTCCTGATACTCAAACAACTTTATACCAACCGCCTGCAATGACTGTCAAGAATTCCGGGCATGTTAGCGTAAGTTATTTTAAATCTCGATTACCAGTAGCCCGAATCTTGTTTGTAATCATATAAAACTGTGTTCCTAATGAGTACTGATTCTGTGATTTTTATCACTATCAGTGTTGGATTCAGGTTTAGGAATCACTTCTCCATCCAGAGGCTTCGGCATCCTCTGTAGTGCAATTTCCAGTACTTCGTCAATCCACTTGACTGGTCTGATATCCAGGTCAATCTTGATGTTGTCTGGAATTTCCTTGAGACCCCGTTGATTCTCATCAGGAATCAACACTTTTCTGATGCCACCTCGATGTGCAGCAAGCAATTTTTCTTTCAGACCACCAATCGGTAACACCTGACCACGCAGGGTGATCTCGCCAGTCATCGCAACATCTGAACGCGCCGGAATACCGGTCAGTACCGAAACAATTGCAGTACATAAAGCTATACCGGCACTCGGTCCGTCTTTCGGAGTGGCGCCTTCAGGGATGTGAATATGGATGTCTTGCAATTCGTGGAAATCCGGAGATATCCCAAGAACTGCAGCACGGGAACGCACGACGGTCATGGCAGCCTGAATTGACTCCTGCATGACATCTCCCAGAGATCCGGTTTTTTCCGTCCTTCCCTTGCCTTTGACTGCCACTGCCTCAATACTGAGCAGTTCCCCACCAACACTGGTAACCGCCAAACCCGTGACCTGGCCCACCTGATCCATTTCCTCAGCACGGCCATAGTTGAACTTTCGAACTCCGGAATACTCTTCCAGTGCATCGCTGGTGATCCTGTGTATGGTCTCCTGCTTTTCGGTGGACAACGCATTTTCCTTGACAACTTTGCGGCAAATTTTTGCAATCTCACGTTCCAAACCCCGCACCCCTGCCTCACGGGTATAGAATCTAATCAGATCAATGACTGTATCATTGGTAATATCCAGTTCATCATCAGCAACACCATTGTTTTTTATTTGCTTGGGTATCAGATATCGGGTAGCGATGTTGAGTTTTTCATCCTCCGTATATCCGGGAATACGAATAGTCTCCATCCGGTCCAGAAGTGCAGGAGGAATATTGATTGAATTTGAAGTACAAATGAACATGACCTCCGACAGATCATAGTCAACTTCCATGTAATGATCATTGAACGTGTTGTTCTGTTCAGGGTCCAGCACTTCCAGTAATGCGGAAGCAGGGTCGCCACGGTGATCCTGACCTATCTTGTCGATTTCATCCAGGAGAAACAATGGATTTCTTACACCGCACTTTGCCAGTTTTTGAATGATTTTACCGGGCATTGACCCTATGTAGGTACGTCGGTGCCCACGAATTTCCGCTTCATCACGAACCCCACCCAATGACATCCGTACAAACTTCCGATTGGTCGCCCGGGCAATGGATTCTCCCAATGAGGTTTTACCTACACCAGGAGGTCCCACCAGGCACAAAACAGGCCCTTTGATCTTACGTACCCTTTCCTGAACAGCGAGATATTCCAGAATACGGTCCTTTACTTCCACCAGACCATAGTGGTCAGCTTCCAGAACTTTTTCTGCAGCAACGATATCAGTTCTTACCCTCGATCGTTTTTTCCACGGCGTATTCAACATCCAGTCAATATAGCTGCGCACGACAGTCGCCTCGGCAGACATTGGCGACATCATTTTCAACTTCTTGATTTCATTACTGGTTTTTACTTTTGCATCTTTTGGCATGCCCGATGAATCCAGTTTTTTCTGCATTTCCTCCAGTTCATTCGGCACATCATCCATGTCACCAAGTTCCTTTTGAATAGCTTTCATCTGCTCATTGAGATAATACTCGCGCTGGCTTTTCTCCATCTGTTTTTTTACCCGGCCACGAATGCGTTTTTCAACATTGAACAAATCAATCTCACCTTCCAACAGATTCAGCATGCAACTGATTCTGTCCTTTAGATTGACGATCTCAAGTATTCTCTGTTTCTGCTCCAACTTGAAGCTGGTCAACTGAGCCGCAATTGTATCCACAAGCCGACTCGGGTCACTGATATTGGATAAGGATGACATTACTTCCGGTGAAATTTTCTTGCTATGCTGCGCATACCGATCAAAAATCTTCATCAGGGATCGAATCCCCGCCTCGACTTCTGCCTCTACCTCATCCTGATGTTCTGACTCTTCTGTAAGCAGTTCTACATCCGCGGAAAAAAACGATTCGCCATCACGTATCTTCGTGATACACGCCCTGTTCTTTCCCTCGACGAGTATTTTGACAGTACCATCCGGTATACGGATTCGCTGAAGTATCCTGGCAACTGTACCAATGCGATATAAATCGTCCACCCCGGGGTCCTCGTTCTCCGGGTCGATCTTGGCGACAAGCAGTATTTTCTTGCCTTCATCAATATCCAGTGCAGAATCAAGTGCCCTGATGGATTTCTCGGTTCCTATGAATAATGCTTGTACCGCAAAAGGATATACCACCATATCCTTTAGTGTTACAACCGGTATATCTTTTGAATTCACCATATTACTCCCCTGTTCCTTCACGAAGGAAGTGATTGAATTTTCTGTTGGCAGTAGACTTTTTATGCCGTGCTGAGATTCGGCTACTTCGGTAAGGCTTTTTGCATATCCTGATTTTCATAAATCAGCATGGGCTCAGAAGAACCTTTGATGACATTTTCATCAATGATGACTTTAGTCACTTCTGTTTCAGATGGAATCCGATACATCACTTCCAGCAAGACATCTTCAAGAATCGACCGCAATCCTCTGGCGCCTGTCTTACGATCCATGGCTTTAGCGGCAACTGCAACGAGAGCATCTTCACGGAAGTCCAGTTCTACATTCTCCATGTCAAACAGTTTTGCATACTGTTTGGCATAGGCATTCTTCGGTTCCTGCAAAATCCTGACCAATGCATCCACATCAAGTTCTTCGAGTGTCGCTGTCACCGGTAAACGACCTACAAATTCCGGAATCAGACCATACCTGACCAGATCTTCCGGCTCTACTTTTCTCAGGATTTGTCCAAGATTCTTCCTGGATTCTCTGGTTTGCACGTTAGCATTGAAGCCAATGCCACTTTGATCTGACCGGTCCAGAATGACTTTGTCAAGACCTGAAAATGCACCACCACATATAAACAGAATGTTCGTTGTATCGACCTGCAGGAATTCCTGTTGGGGATGTTTTCGACCACCCTGAGGCGGTACCGATGCCACAGTACCCTCTATCAGCTTCAGCAGTGCTTGCTGAACACCCTCTCCTGAGACATCACGTGTAATAGAAGGGTTATCGGATTTTCTTGAGATTTTGTCGATTTCATCGATATAAACGATGCCCATCTGTGCTTTGTCTACATCGTAGTCACATTTCTGCAACAGTTTCTGAATAATGTTTTCTACATCCTCACCCACATAACCTGCCTCGGTCAACGTGGTCGCATCGGCGATGGTAAAGGGAACCTCAAGCAATCTGGCCAGAGTCTCGGCAAGTAGAGTCTTGCCTACGCCTGTTGGACCAATAAGCAGGATATTGCTTTTTTGCAACTCCACATCATCTTTCTTCCCGGAATAATTCAGGCGTTTATAATGGTTGTAAACGGCCACTGAGAGGACTTTCTTGGCCCGGTGTTGTCCAATAACGTACTCATCAAGGATATCCTTGATTTTCTCAGGCGTTGGGAGTGATTTACCCTCCGGGTTTTCTGCACTGTCCTGAAGTTCTTCACGAATGATTTCATTACAGAGCGCCACACAATCGTCACAGATAAAAACCTGTGGACCGGCGATAAGTTTAAGGACGTCATGCTGGCTCTTGTGGCAAAAGTTACACTTCAGAACTGTCTCATCTCCGTTACTACCTCTCCGATCATTTGACATACTTGCACCTTGCGTGTAACTGCAGAAATTAAAATGGTTCAAAACCAGCATCAACTGGCATCAGATATTAGACCATTTTTGATTGAAAGCTTCCAGTTTCTCTTATCTGACTCTCTGAAGGCTCTTGTTAAACTCAAAATACCCTGGTGCTGTAATTCCACGATACGAACAAAAACCATCCAGTTCTTGTCCTGGGAGCCTGTCCGGGAACTAACTGGATGAAAACTCTGACTCCCTTGTTTTCCTGATCTCATCAATAATGCCGTACTGAATGGCTTCTACAGGCGTCATGAAGTTGTCCCTCTCAGTATCCGCGGCAACTTCTTCCACCGATTTACCGGTATGCTGGGCGAGGATCTCATTCATTCTCTGGCGCATATACAAAATTTCTCTGGCCTGGATTTCTATATCGGAAGCCTGTCCCTGAGAACCACCGCTCGGTTGATGAATCATCACCCGTGAATTCGGCAGGCAGATTCGTTTGCCTTTTGTTCCACTGGCAAGCAACAGAGCTCCCATGCTTGCCGCCTGCCCAAGACACAATGTGCGAACTTCGCAGTTTATAAACTGCATGGTGTCGTATATCGACAAACCCGCTGTCACTGACCCTCCCGGCGAATTGATGTAAATCTGTACTTCCTTGTCGGCATTCTCGTGGTCCGCAAACAATAATTGTGCACAAACCAGGTTGGCAACGTTGTCGTCTATAGGGCCCACAATAAATATGATGCGATCTTTCAACAGTCGTGAATAAATATCATAGGACCGTTCTCCTCGCGCCGTCTGTTCCAGGACCATCGGGATCAGACCAAGCCCTGATGTCTGGGGATTCTCATTCATTCTATTCATTTTACTCACTATGCTCTGGTTCTCTGTTCCAGTAAAACTTTAATGAAATATGGGGATGATTTCTGCGGAATTCAACTTCAGGAAAAAAATTGATCCCGGGAGAATATGAAACAACTTCAGACTAGTCAGTTGATGATCCTGATTTTTTATTGTTCTCAACTGGTTTTACAGCTTCCTCATATGACATCAGAATCTCGGAAACATTCGCTTCCTCCAGTATTTGATCAATTACCTGATCCTCAATAACTCTATTTTCGACCTCTTTGAGTTGCTCTTCGTTTGAGTAGTAGTAGCTGACGACCTCTTGTGGGTCCTCATAGGTTCTGGCAATTTCCATTATGGCGGTCCTGACCCGGTTTTTGTCTGCCTGCACTGAAAGATCTTCCACTATAGCGTTAAAAATCAGACCTGACTTGACACGTTTGACAGCAGCTTCTACAAACATCTCTGCCGGAAGCCCGGGGGAATCGATGTCATCATGATTGTGTCGGCCCAGCATATGCATGGCTTCATGCCTCATTCGTTCGGTCTCTGCAGCAACCAGTGACTGGGGTATTTCCAATTCATTCGAGGCAATAAGTCCGTCAATCACCTGGGACTTGATCCGACGTTGGACCACTACTTCCAACTCCCTGTTCATATTTTGCCTGACCTCATCCCGAAATGCTGTATTGCCCCCTTCCGTAATACCGAATAGTTCAAAGAACTCATCATCCAGTTCAGGTAGCACTGGTTCGGAAACACTGTTGATATCCACCTTGAATTCCACTGGCTGGCTGGCAATGGATTCATTGTGATAGTTCTCAGGAAACTGCAATTCGATATCTTTGTGTTCGCCCGCCTGACATCCGATCAAGTTGTCTTCAAAGCCTGGAATCATGCTGTTGGAACCAACGACGATATTCATATTTTTTGAACCGGACAGATTCTCCCCGTCAAGAGGTTTTCCATTGACGAAACCTTCATAGTCAATGTTAACCCTGTCATCAACTTTCGCGGCACGGTCCACTTCAGAATATTCAACCCGTTGTTGCCGAAGCTGTTCTACCATCTGATCAATATCCTGATCATTAACCTGAACAATGGGTTTCTCCACATTAATCAACGAAAAATCATTGGGTTGTATGTCTGGTAATATTTCAAAGATTGCCGTGTATTCCAGATCCTGACCCTCTGCCAGAACGACATCTTCGATTTGAGGCATTCCAACAGGTGTGACCGACTCCTGAACATAAGCCTGGTTCAATGAATCCTGCATTATTTCCGAGGACACTTCCCGCAGGATACCCTCACCAAATCTGCGTTTTACTTCACGCAAAGGTATCTTTCCTGGCCTGAAACCATTGATCCGGGCTTTCCTTTTGACCTCTTGAAGTCTGGCTTCAATTCCCGTTTTCAGTTGATCGGCGGGAATAATAACGCGCATTTTTCGTTCCAACCCGGAAGTAGTCTCAAGCGTTACTTGCATGGCGTTCCTTGTCTTGTCGATATTTCATCGGTTGTACAGTCAATAAATCCGGTGCGAAAGGAGAGACTCGAACTCTCACATCTATCGATACTGGAACCTAAATCCAGCGCGTCTACCAATTCCGCCACTTTCGCTTCCAACAGTATTAACATCATCATGTCACAAAACATTACCCGAGGATCAGGGATAATTGGTATGCCTTCTGATAATGATGTACTCCCACTGACACGGCGATATTATATACAATCACTGTATCAGTTAAAAACACAACACAAAGGGTTCCGTCCGGGAAATCATCCTCAGACAAGGTATATTTTTTTGGAATCTATCAGTTAACAGTACAGGTCTATGCCGCACCCCCCTTTACATGGTTGGTGGAACATAACACACGTTTGTCAAATCGTAGCGTTACGTTTTATCAAACGGGAATCCAAAGAGCCGGGCTATTTGGTTTACTCTGACTTGTACTGATCTACAAAGATTCTTATTCAGATTATTACAACTGTTGGGAACCGTAAAAAGAAACAGTATCCACGTGGTGCGACGAACTTACAGCGGGACCAGATTCTCCGCCTGGGGACCTTTCTGACTCTGGGTAATCTCAAACTCAACCGGTTGCCCTTCCTGAAGGGTTTTAAAACCGGATCCTACAATAGCACTGAAGTGAACAAAAACATCCGGACCGGATTTACGTTCAATAAATCCAAAACCTTTCGACTCATTGAACCACTTCACTGTACCACTTACTTTCTCTGACATAATCATATCCTAAGCTACTAAACAATTTGCACCATCGGCAAATATTGGAAAAAAATCATTGGTACTCAAATACTTCAGGACGAGGATTAAACTTCGAATCAGCAGAGAATGGACCAAACACTTCTTTCGTACGTGTGCAGTTTATTATCATCTTTACCAAAGTCAACTGTTATGGGTCTTTTAAGGGGAATTATCAGCCCTGAACCGTCCAATAATGATATATCCAGGAATTCAGACCTTAAATGAATCCCGATATCCAGATCCATTCAATGGCAGGTAAGCGCTGAAGAGACCACCTCAGCCGCATTCCGGCACATGAATTCTTTGCTACCGTTGCTCCCTTCCGGGCCTGGCGGGGTTCACAAGTCCTTATTGCGGAAGGACCGAGGTGGAAGACCAAGTATAACCCTTCATGGACTCAGGCTCCATTCATTGACTACCCCAGAGAATTAACCCAATGTTCTTCAGACAAAATTCTAATCCCGAATCCCTGTTCCTGTAATTCAACACCCCTTTCTATGCTCCGGCCAAAGGTGGTATGTACCCAGTCTGGACTTGAAAGCTCTCCAATCACCAGATAATCAGTATCCTGTCCAGGTGATTGCACTACCAATCCGCCCATCTCGGCAACTGTCTCTTCACATTCCAGTAAGGTCCCGAACACAAACCGGCCTGTCATACAGAACGATTTGCCTTTATATTCCACCTTCGGCGCCGGTTTATCCACCGGCAATGTAGTTGCACGATTTGCTTCCTGAAACAGTGAGCTTTCACCTGTGAGATCCTTGAGAGTCGTCAACAGTTCCTTGCGTTCGTTTCCTGACAGAACGCCGTCTTTCAGCATTTCCGTCAAACGTGCGTAGACCAGATTGACTGGCCACCGGTCTGCAATTTCCCGGTGCTGTTCTATCCACTGACCAATAAAAATTGCTTCTTGTTCATCAACATAGCCGCCAGCGATGACGCCTCTACAGATACCGATCAGTTCATCAATCAGTCTGTCCTGTATTCTCGCTGCATTTCTGGATCTGGCTTGTTTGCTCAACTCTTCAACTCCTGCACCCTGGAAATTTCTGGCTAATGCACCTTTCTTCGGGTATCTCCAACCGGCGGAAATTAATCTCCGGTCCATACCTGGAAGAACTCATCGATATCCAGTTCCCTGAATACACGACTCTTGCCCGGTATCTGACCGAGATACAGATAACCGATGATCTGTTCGTTATCCTCCAGGCCAAGGTCTTCCTGGACCATCCTGTCATAGGCCATAACGCCCGTTCTCCACATAGCACCCACACCCTGTGCATAGGCTGCCAGCATCATATTCTGCACCGCCGCTCCACAAGAAATCAGTTGCTCTATCTCTGGGACACTGGGATGTTCTGTCACTCTGGCAATAGCGGCGATAATCAAGGGCGCACGCAACGGCTTGGCACGTATTCTTGCCAGTTCCGTGGGTGTCAGGTCCGGAGCTTTTTTTAATGCTGCCCGGATAAAAACCTCTCCCAGTTTCTCTCTGCTTTCGTCTTGAATCAGCAGAAACCGCCAGGGTCTGAGCAATGCGTGATCCGGAGCACGGAGTGCTGCCCTGAATATATTGTGCAATTGGGTTTCGGTTACTTCACCTGTCAGCCTTGGTGAAGACACACGCGTATGCAGTGCTTTCAGTGCTTCCACCAGATTTGACCTCCCTTGGAATTTACTGCCGTAACGATACTTTAATCGAACCAGGAGTGAAATACCGGTGAACTACCCCCTTTTGTCAACGCTGTCTATTGGCGCCATATCCTGACTTCATCTTTAGAAACCAACTCACTGGTTCTATGTACGTTGATGTCGATACCGCCACGACGATTGAACCGGGCAATCACTGCAAGTTTTCGGGGAGAGCATTGTTTCATAATGTCAACAAAGATCTGTTCTGTAATCTGCTCACCAAAGGCTGCCTGGTTGCGGTAGGACACAAGATATTTCAGCAGTCCTTCGTGACGGATTCCAGGACCTTCATATTGCACAGTAATACTCCCCAGATCCGGTTGTCCTGTGATAGGGCAAAGTGATCGGAAGAGATGTGTATACAGGGTTTCCTGTACTGATTCTTTTTCAAGTTTCAGTTCTTTTTCAAGTTCCAGTAATTCAGGATTCCAGCGGTATTCTGATATCTCAACATCAAGATTATCCAGACAAGTACCGCAAAGCTGTCCCAAACCTTCTTTTTGGACCTCTTCCGGAGTCATCAATAACACTTTTACAGGTGCATTGATCGCTCTTGTCAGATCTGATTTCAGGGTATCAACGACCTCACTGCGCAAGGCAAACCTTGTATTGCTGCAGGAACCCAGGTAAAGCTTGAAGGACTTTGATTCAATGAAATTTACAGACCCGACTGGCATCTGGAAACGGGCAAGGGCAACTTCCGGCCGGCCTTTTGCATTCAGCCACGAAAACTCGTATGCATTCCAGATGTCGAATCCATCGAAAGGCAATTTCTTCCCGGTAATTCCCAGAGGCTGTCGCTGTTCCTGTCTGGGCAGAGACTTGAGCAGTGATGATAAATAGCTGTCTTTATACGCTGTTTTTTGAGTGTTGTGCATTGATTTGTCAGATGTTTTGTCTTTGTTTTGTAATTGCCATCATGGCCTCCATAACAATAATACACATCAGTATATCTGTCGTTGTCATTGACCTTCAAAATTCATATTGACCGTCACAAGCGATTCGGGATAGAAGATATTTCCCACAAGTGCTTCCAGCTTGATATACAGATCGGGCAGGCACCGGAAACTACCGTTACTTTGTAGATGAACCCGGAATTTATTGGTTATCGATTTCCAGCTCGTCGCTGGCTTTACAACACATTTTCAGG
The DNA here is from genome assembly GCA_026713185.1 of Gammaproteobacteria bacterium. Lineage (GTDB taxonomy): Bacteria > Pseudomonadota > Gammaproteobacteria > Pseudomonadales > Azotimanducaceae > UBA7455. The sequence goes on along the minus strand of JAPOOX010000122.1, from coordinate 17,198 downwards.
TTACAGTCTCCCATAATTTGATTGTGATTGGATTGAATATGAAATCGAGAGCCGCAGTTGCCTGGGGGGCAGGTAAACCACTTGTCCTGGAAGAAATTGATGTTGCAGGGCCAAAATCTCACGAAGTCCTGATAAGGATGGTAGCCACAGGGGTATGCCACACTGATGCATTCACACTGTCCGGTGATGATCCAGAGGGGCTTTTCCCTGTTGTCCTGGGACATGAAGGTGGAGCGATCGTTGAAGAGGTAGGTCCCGGTGTTACTTCGGTCAGTCCTGGCGATCATGTTATTCCTCTATATACCGCAGAGTGCAGCAAGTGCAAATTTTGTACTTCCGGAAAAACCAATCTCTGCTCATCCGTCAGAACCACACAGGGCCAGGGTCTGATGCCCGATGGAACAACCCGCTTCCGCTGTGGGAGCAGGCAAGTGTTTCACTACATGGGGACATCCACATTTTCGGAATATTCGGTGGTAGCTGAAGTTTCTCTGGCTAAAATCAACAAAGCGGCGCCACTCGAAAAAGTTTGCCTGTTAGGTTGCGGTGTTACCACCGGTATCGGTGCGGTATTGAATACGGCAAAGGTCGAACCTGGTGCTTCTGTTGCAGTATTCGGACTTGGCGGCATTGGATTGAGTGTTGTACAGGGTGCTGTATTGGCCAAAGCAGGCAGGATCATTGCCATTGATATCAATCCTGACAAATTCGATATGGCACGGTCCCTGGGTGCTACCGACTGCATCAACCCGCTTGATTATGATGATCCGATTCAGGATGTCATCGTCGACCTGATGGATGGCGGCGTCGACTATTCCTTTGAATGCGTCGGCAACGTGGAGTTGATGCGTTCCGCCCTTGAGTGTTGCCACAAGGGCTGGGGAGAGTCGATTATAATCGGTGTTGCCGGCGCCGGGCAGGAAATCAGTACCCGTCCATTTCAGTTAGTGACCGGGCGTGTATGGCGTGGAACTGCATTCGGTGGAGTCAAAGGCAGGAGCCAGTTACCCGGTATGGTGGACCAGTATATGACCGGAGACATCAGGCTTGATGAGTACATCACCTATTCCCTGAAGCTCGATGACATAAACCTGGCATTCGATCACATGCATGCAGGCCGCAGCATCAGGAGCGTTATTAATTTTTAGTCATGGTCGTATACTTTAGCCCAATTTCTACACATACCTGGCCACCACTGACAACGGTTCGTCAGCCCATCATTGAAATGGCATCCAGTGCGACACACGGCCTGATTTCTCGAATTACCGATTTTAATTCAGGGGAGACACATGCAGAAAACCAGATATTCGAATGTGAACTCATTGTGCGTGCTTCAATGGCAACTCCCGGAACCGGTCAATTTTGAACTCGTCTGAGAATAAAGAGATCTGGCCCTCCTGCCCCAGTCCGCTGGACATGCCTGGTATGGAAATGCAGGTAATTGAGGCTGAAATCGCACATCTGGTCAGGCACATGACACTGCGTCAGAAAATCGGTCAAATGATTCAAGCCGAGATTTCCACCATTACACCTCGGGAAGCAGGCAAATATCACATCGGTTCGATTTTGAATGGCGGTGGATGCTATCCAAACGACAACAAACATGCCCACATTCGTGACTGGCTGGCACTCGCCGATGCCTACTATGACGCGACCACTCGCAAAACTTCAGAAACGGATATTGTTGTGCCGATTATGTGGGGAACAGACGCTGTTCATGGCCATTCCAATCTGTTTGGCGCCACGATTTTTCCGCACAACATCGGTTTGGGTGCAGCGGGCAATCCAGACCTTCTCGAAGCCATCGGGGCGGCGACAGCACGCGAAGTCGTTGCATCGGGTCTTGACTGGACCTTTGCACCCACTCTGGCAGTAGCTCGGGATGATCGATGGGGACGCAGTTATGAGAGTTATTCTGAGGATCCCGAAATCGTGCGCGACTACGCTTCCAGGATGATCATTGGGCTTCAGGGAGATGCGGCGAGCCATGACTTTGCCGGTCCACAGAAAGTACTGGCAACCGCCAAGCACTTCATTGGTGAGGGCGGGACATTTGAGGGCATTGATCAGGGTAATGCGATCTGTTCCGAGGCCGAATTGCGCGACATACACGGCCAGGGGCACCTGAACGCAATCGCCGCCGGAGCACAAATCGTCATGGCGGCATTTAATGAATGGAATGGCAGGAAAATTCATGGTCACAGGTATTTATTGACTGATATCCTGAAGGAAAAAATAGGATTCAGCGGCTTTGTCATCAGCGATTGGAACGGCTATGGACAGTTGGCAGAATCCACAATAGATGCCTGTGTATACGCCATAAACGCCGGAGTTGACATGCTGATGGCGCCGGAAGACTGGCGACAGGTGTTTGCAATTCTGATCGATCAGGCTCAAGCCGGTACGATTACCAAAACACGGATCAACGATGCCGTAACACGCATCCTTCGAGTCAAAGCCCGGACGGGTCTGTTAAAAAGCTGTGCGCCTTCCGCACGTCAAGGCGCCGGCATCATGCCAGCAGCACACGACCATCGGGCACTCGCAAGACAAGCGGTCCGGGAATCTTTGGTACTGCTTAAGAACAACAACTCACTCCTGCCGCTTAGACCAGACTCCAGAGTTCTGGTGGCAGGAAACTGTGCGCACAACATCGGTATGCAGTGTGGCGGTTGGACGCTGACCTGGCAGGGTACATTTAATGAAAATAACGACTTTCCAAACGCGGACTCAATTTTCGACGGCATCAGGGAAACCGTTACAAAAGCGGGCGGTATTGCACAGTTGAGTGAACAGGGCGAATTTGTTGAGCGACCGGATGTTGCCATTGTCATATTCGGTGAACCCCCCTACGCTGAAGGCCAGGGGGATACGACTCACCTCAGCTATTCGGCGAAACATACTGAATCACTCGAATTGCTGCTCAGGCTGAAAAGTCAGCAGATTCCGATTGTGTCCGTGTTCCTGAGTGGTCGCCCACTTTGGGTCAATCCCGAACTCAACGCTTCGAATTCGTTTATCGCTGCCTGGCTGCCGGGTTCCGAGGGCAAGGGTATCAGCGATCTGTTGTTTCGTGATGAGAACAACCAGATCACAAATGACTTCAGCGGCAAGCTGTCTTTCTCCTGGCCGCGTAATCCCATGCAAACACCGTTGAATCGCGGCGATGCGGACTACGATCCGCTTTTTCCCTATGGATTTGGTCTTAATTACAGTCAAAAGGGCTCATCTTTATCTGAATTGCCAGAACAAGACCTGGCGCACAAACTAGAATCCAGCCGGGTCACGGTGTATGACCGGTACCCGGTAAGTTCTTTCGAATTGTGTATTGGCGACAAAAATAACTGGCGAGTAGCCATGACCGGTCGTTCCGCGAGTTCACCTTTGAATTTTGTTTCAGTGCGAAAAATCGACATGAGTAAACAGGAAGATGCACGTGAATTCATCTGGCACGGTATTGGTAGTGCATGGGCAGGTTTTTACGGAAGCCGTCCGCTCAACCTTAGCCATCTGGCAGTAAAAGATGCCAGCCTCAATTTTCTTATTTGCCTGGATGCGCCGCCAACGGGAGTTGTGACCCTGCACATGAACAACTCCGGTCCAAAAGGTGGTGGTATTGATCTGACCAGGACTCTGCAACAGTTGCCACTCGGTATCTGGCAGCTTGTGTCAATTGATTTACAGAGATTTATTGACTCGGGAACAGAAATGCATTTTGTCGAGATACCCTTTTTATTAAAAACCGATGGCGCTTTACGCCTGTCACTTTCCAAAGTTGAGATTGCCGCATGACACTGATGCTATCCCAATACAGGAATCACACCGGCGTCATGGTCTGGCTATTGCTGACACTCGGCATATCGTACGGTCAGGCTGCCGAAGGAGAGGCTTATGGCCCCGTAAAAGTCGAAGTTGTGGGTGAAAATGGCCAATATCAATTGCTCCGGGGTGGTCAACCGTATGTGGTGAAAGGTGTCGGTGCGAACATTTCCAATTTCGCAATCCTTAAGGCAATGGGCGGTAATTCAATACGCACATGGAACATCGACATGGCCCAGGCCAAACTGGATGCTGCACATCAACAGGGTATAACAGTTTCTCTGTGTCTCCCGGTGGTGGCTGAACGCTACGGATTCGATTACCAGGATGAAGTGTTACTGGTTGCACAGCGACAACTGATACAGGCGGCAGTCGAGCGATATCGCAATCATCCTGCACTGTTAAGCTGGTTTCTTGGTAACGAACTTAACTATGCTCACACCAATCCCGTGATGTGGGATGAAGTAAACTACCTGTCTCGCCTCGTTCATAAACTTGATCCCAACCATCCGACAACAACCACCATTGCCGACCTGAACGTTGCCATGATCAATACACTTCGTGAGCGCGCACCGGACCTCGATTTTCTAAGTTTCCAGGTCTACGGCTCACTGGCGCTTCTGCCGGATTTTGCAACTGGCATTCTTGCCGACACGCCATTCATGATAACCGAATGGGGGCCATTGGGTCATTGGGAAGTCAGCGAGACCAGTTGGGGGGCGCCTATTGAACAAAACAGCTCGGAAAAAGCCGGACATTTCCACAAACAATACCGAAAACTGATTGCTCCGCACCTTGGACCTGGACTAGGCAGCTATGCCTTTTTATGGGGTCAGAAACAGGAGCGAACACCTACCTGGTACAGCATGTTCACGGAGAGCGGGGAGTCAACCGAAACCATGGATGTGCTGCAACACGCCTTTACTGGTTCATGGCCAAAAAATCGAGCGCCGGTTGTCAAGTCGCTGCTGCTGAACGCCAAAAACGCACACCAGAATGTCACATTGAATCCAGCCGTCACCTATACCGCCAGAGTCTCGGTAAAAGACCCTGATGATGATGATCTCAGCTACTATTGGAGCATAAAGCCAGAAAGCGATACAACAGCAGAAGGTGGTGATAATGAGGCTATCATTCATGATATTCCTGGCCTGATTGAGAATCCCTACACACGCCAGATTATCATGCTTACCCCGGCAATTTCAGGTACTTACCGGCTTTTCGTCCAGATATATGACGGTGAGGGACATGCAGCCTACGCCAACGTGCCATTTCGAGTCAGCGCTGAATGAAAAACCGCCAATGAGCGAATCACATCACCCCACTGCACCAGAGGACCGGATTTCATTTTCACGGAAACTTGCTTACGGCTGCGGGGCATTTACCAACAACCTGCTGGCTGCGGCGAGCGGCAACATGATGATCGTACTAAATCTTGGTTATGGCATGAATCCGGCGCTTGTAGGTCTATTATCAGGGCTACCACGTCTGGTCGACGCTGTAACAGACCCTGTTATGGGTTATGTGTCCGATCACACACGATCGCGCTGGGGACGTCGCCGACCCTATATTATGATGGGTGCAATTCTGGCGGGGCTTTCTTTTACCGTCCTATGGCAGTTGCCGCAGGGGCAAACGGAGTTGTTCTATTTCTGGTTCTTTCTGATCGGCTCTCTTCTGTTCTTCCTGGCTTACACCGTGTTCGCCACTCCATGGGTAGCCCTTGGTTATGAATTAACACCCGACTATCATGAGCGAACAAGGTTGATGGGCGTACAGAATTTTATCGGTCAAACAGCCTATTTAATCTCCCCCTGGTTCCTTTGGTTCATGGAATTGGACCGATTCGACAACCTCAGGGAGGGAGCTTCGACGCTCGCAATTCTAGTAGCGCTGGTATGCATCACTGTCGGTGTACTACCGGCAATTCTGCTCAGGGAGCGTCACGCCGGCTCGCCGCAGGATATAAACACCGCATTCCGCTCCAACTGGCATCGAGTCTTGCTGGAAATCGTTAACTTCCTCAACGGTTTTCTTCAAACTCTGAAATCCACCGAGTTCCTCAAGCTCTGCGGTGCGACATTTCTGGTCTTTAACGGCTTTCAACTCATTGGAGGTTTTCAAACCTATGTCGTCATCTACTACGTGTTCGGTGGTGACCGTGGCGAAGCCGTGGAGTATCTTGGCTTGTTTGGCGCTATCTCTGCAGCCGCAACTTTTGCTGTAGTGGCATTCACAGCCTGGCTGGGAACTGTGATCGGTAAACGCCAGGCATTCTTTTTGTGCATCAGCATTTCAATTATAGGCTATGGTCTTAAATGGTGGTGCTACGACCCTGACAACCCACTGTTACTACTACTGCCTGCCCCACTGCTCGCCTTTGGCCTCGGCAGCCTGTTCACCCTCATGCCATCAATGGTTGCAGATGTATGTGACCTGGATGAACTCAATACTGGTGAGCGGCGGGAAGGCATGTACGGTTCGATCTTCTGGTGGGTGGTAAAACTCGGCATGGGTGTAGCGCTTGCCGCCGGAGGTTTCCTGCTCAACTTAACCGGTTTTGATGTCGAGTTCGGCGGTAATCAATCAGAACACACACTGTTCCTGATGCGAATTTTCGATGTCGTGATCCCAATGCTGACTTCAGTAGTAGCAATCCTGCTGGTCGCGTCTTACAGTATCACTGAAGAACGCGCTCATACGATTCGCACCGAGATTGACGCTCGGCGCAAAGTGGACAGTTGAGATAAATGATTCACGTTCTTGGAACAAGACCGGGGGTACTTCTTTGGCAGCAAAAATAGGCATTAACGGCTTTGGGCGCATGGGCAGATTATTCATGCGTGCAGGCTGGGGCAATGAAAATCTGGAGATCACCCATATCAACGACCCAGGGGGAGAGGTAGAGAGCTTTGCACACCTGATGAATTTTGATTCAGTACACGGCCGTTGGGAGTTCGAGGCAAATGCCAATAGAGAACACCTGGAGATTGACGGCAAAACAGTCAGCTGCAGTCATCATCAGGAAGTCGATGCCACAGACTGGTCTAATTGCGATATCGTTGTCGAAGCCTCTGGACAAATAAAAAAGACTGCATTTCTACAGGGTTTTATCAGACAGGGTGTGGACCGGGTAGTGGCCACCTGCCCTATTAAAGAAGACGGTGTGCTGAATGTGGTCATGGGTGTGAATCACCTGGATTACGATGCCAGCCAACACACAATCGTTACCGCCTCCTCCTGTACCACCAATTGTCTGGCGCCTGTGGTCAAGGTGTTACAGGAAAACCTTGGAATCAGGCATGGTTCAATGACCACTATCCACAGTGTCACCAACACACAACGCATTGTGGACAGGCATCACTCGGACTTGCGACGGGCGCGAACCAGCGGAGACAGCCTTATTCCAACAACTACCGGGTCGGCCAGGGCAATCACCGATATTTTTCCCGAACTCAAAGGCAGGTTAAATGGCCATGCAATACGTATACCATTAGCCAATGCATCACTCACCGATTGCGTATTCGAATTGGAAACCAGCACCACGGTAGAAGAAGTCAATGCGCTGTTCAAGGACGCATCGGAGCGGACGCTTGCTGGCATTCTCGGTTATGAAGAGCGCCCACTGGTGTCCATTGATTACAAAACTGATTCACGCTCAGGCATAGTCGATGCACTTTCCACAATTGTGGTAAACGGAACGCAACTGAAAGTCTATGTCTGGTATGACAATGAATGGGGTTATTCTAACAGGGTTGTTGACCTGGTAAACCTGATTACAAAATTCCCATCGTGAGCATTCCGGTGAACGTGTCGCGCAGCATACAGCAATATCTCATTATCACGGGTAATTATTGGGCGTTTACACTGACAGACGGCGCCTTACGTATGTTGATCGTCCTTCATTTCCACGATCTGGGCTATAGTCCTCTGTCCATAGCATTGCTCTTCCTGTTCTACGAATTATTTGGTGTCATCACAAATCTGGCAGGTGGTTGGCTGGGCGCCCGTCTTGGGCTGAATCGCACTATGCATATTGGCCTGGCCTTACAGATTGCAGCCCTGTCCATGCTACTGGTTCCATCATCCCTGTTGACTGTCACCTGGGTGATGGCTGCTCAGGCGCTGTCAGGTATTGCCAAGGACCTCAACAAGATGAGTGCAAAGAGCGCCATCAAATTATTAGTGCCGGCCGATGCGCAAGGGATGCTGTTCAAGTGGGTTGCATTATTGACAGGTTCAAAAAACACGTTGAAAGGTGTGGGATTTTTTCTTGGCGGGATATTGCTGATGATGCTGGGATTCAAAGGCGCTATAGGATCCATGGCGACTGTGCTCGCTGTAATCTGGTTTGCCAGTCTGTTCCTGCTTGGACAAGATCTTGGCAAAGCTGCTAATAAACCCAAATTTACCGAGGTTTTTTCCAAGAGTGCAGCTATCAATCGACTGTCTGCTGCTCGCATGTTTTTGTTTGGTGCACGCGATGTCTGGTTTGTTGTTGCCCTGCCTGTGTTTCTCGCCAGTAGTTTTGGCTGGGACCACTGGCAAGTTGGCGGCTTGCTCGCCCTCTGGATAATTGGCTATGGAATTGTGCAGGCATTTGCACCGCTTTTTACTTCAACTGAGAACCGCGTTCCCGATGGGAAAACCGCCTTTTTATGGGTGAGTGCGCTATCCCTGATACCAGCCCTTATTGCACTCGCCATGACCAATGATATTGACCCTGCAACCAGTCTGCTTGCAGGACTGTTCATATTCGGCGCGGTGTTCGCGGTCAATTCATCTCTGCACAGTTATTTGATCGTCAGTTATGCCAACTCCGATGGCGTCTCTATGGACGTAGGTTTTTATTACATGGCGAACGCCATGGGCCGTCTCATTGGAACTGTTCTGTCAGGCTGGGTTTTTCAGGCCTTTGGTCTGATCGCATGCCTGTGGGTGTCTGCTGCATTTCTGGCTATGGCTTCGCTGATTTCCCTGCTACTGCCCGTACGCACAGATCAAGTCGAATCAAGTGTGAATTAATCCCGGTCCGGGAAGTTCTTGGCTGAACAGCCTTCTTAGACGCTGGAAAGAGACAATGCTACCTTCATCAAAAGGACAATCAGGGAAGATGTACCATATTCGATTTGTTTGACAAACAATCTTCAATCACCTATGAAGTACCACCCATAGAAAAATTTCAAATGGAGTAGCATGGGCAAAGGACAGATTCCAAAAAACCAGGCGAATCTGCGATAACTCTCTGATTACCCACCTGAGGTAATCTGAGAGAGGTTCGCCACATCGCGGATCATGATGATATGTGGCGACTATCTAACAGAGCATCTGTCATGAGAACCATAGAATGGCATCCCACCCGGTAACGGTCAGAAAGCCGACGGCGTGTCGACTGTGAAATCTGGTGGTAATGCGGCTGGGTACAAGAAAGGGACCATTTTACCCAGATGTCTTTCGTTGGACCTCGAAGTCGGTAAAGAGGACCATCATATCCATGCCTTCGCTGCGATACGCCCGGATACCGGTGAAAATCTGAAGCATCATGGCGGAGGCCTGACAGAGGCGTTGACAAAGCTTGATGCACTGGCCGATGGAGCAGCTTTCCTACTTGGGCACAACCTGATCGCTTTTGACCTCCCCCACCTGACCGCAGCGAAACCCGATCTGCGGTTGTTGAAATTACCAGTCGTGGATACATTGCGACTTAGCCCACTTGCCTTCCCCCGCAATCCCTATCACTACCTGGTCAAACACTACCAGGACGGACAACTCAAACGCGGGCGGATAAATGATCCTGAGCTTGATGCCCGGCTCACGCTTGATCTTTTCAGTGAAGAGCGGACTGCCCTGGAGCAAACCTCACAAAACCTGCTGATGGCCTGGCACTGGCTCACTACCACGGAATCTGGTAACAACGGCTTCAACACCCTGTTCTCGACTCTCAGACGGACACAGCGACCCTCCTTTGCTCAGGCCCGTACCGCGATGCACGAGCTGCTGGTGAACAATGCCTGCCTGACCCAAAGTCTCGATATTGTGAAGGATGCAGCCAGACACAGTTGGGAGTTGGCCTATGCGTTGGCATGGTTATCGGTATCCGGCGGCAACTCGGTCATGCCGCCCTGGGTACGTCACCAGTTCCCAGAGGCGGGACGTCTCATTAGAAAACTGCGGGATACTGCTTGTACCGATCCTGCCTGCAGCTGGTGCAGGGAACAGCACGATGCCCGCAAAGAGTTGACCCGGTGGTTCGGCTTTAGTGACTTCAGGTCGGAACCGAAGGATGACTCAGGTCGGCCAATGCAGCAATCCATCATCGAAGCAGCGATGGCTGGTGAACATGTTCTTGGAATCCTGCCCACGGGCGCTGGCAAATCGCTGTGTTATCAGATTCCAGCACTGTCCCGCTACCACAAAACAGGCGCCCTGACTGTGGTGATCTCACCACTGGTAGCGCTAATGGGAGATCAGGTGGCAGGGCTGGAAGAACGAGGTATTGTCTCCTGTGTGACAATTAACGGAATGTTGTCCATGCCCGAACGTACCGATGCCATGGACAAGGTCCGACTTGGAGATGCAGGAATTCTCATGATCTCGCCGGAACAACTGCGCAGCATTACCCTGCGCCGCGTACTGGATCAAAGGGAGATTGGCGCCTGGGTCGTGGATGAAGCCCATTGCATTTCGAAGTGGGGGCACGATTTCCGTCCGGACTACCGCTATCTGGGACGATTCATCCGCGAAAAAGCGGGCTCTGAGCAGATACCACCGGTACAGTGCCTGACCGCAACCGCCAAACCCGATGTGGTGAAGGACATCCTCACACATTTCAAAGATGAACTCGACATCGAACTATCGGTCTTCAATGGTGGCGCCGAGCGCAGCAACCTGGAGTTTGTGGTGGTGCAAACGACCAGAGCAGAGAAGTTCGCTCACATTCATCAGATTTTGCTTGCTGACCTGCCACCGGATACTCCCGGCGGCGCCATTGTGTATTGTGCAACACGTACACAGTCTGAAGAGGTAGCGGAATTCCTTAAGTTAAAAGATATGTCTGCGAACTACTACCACGCCGGATTACCTCCCGAGACCAGAAAGTATATACAGCAAAGCTTCATCACCGGCGAATTGCGGGTGATCACCGCCACCAACGCCTTCGGTATGGGTATAGACAAGCCGGATGTGCGGCTTGTGATCCACGCCAGCATCCCGGGTTCACTGGAGAACTACCTGCAGGAGGCAGGGCGTGCCGGTCGCGACCGACAGGCGGCGCGTTGCGTGCTGCTCTATACGCCGGAAGATGTGGAGTGGCAGTTCGGCATGTCGGCCCGCTCCCGGCTCACGAGACGAGAAATCCACGGGATTCTCAGGGCACTGCGTAATCTGGACCGGAAGAAGCACATGCAGGGTGAGGTCGTAGCCACCGCGGGGGAAATCCTGGGAGAGGACGAAGACAATGCGTTCGAACAGGACTCGGCTACGGATGATACCCGGGTGCGAACCGCCATCGCCTGGTTGGAGGAGTCGGTGCTGCTGCACCGGGAGGAGAACCGGGTGCAGGTTTTTCCTTCTTCCCTCCGGGTAAACTCCGTGGACGAAGCCAGTAACAGACTCACAAAACAATCTATCGCTGAGGGCTACCGTCACCAATTGCTGGCTATCACCAAGGCGCTGATCGAGGCAGATTCGGACGAGGGCATCTCTACCGACGAGTTGATGAACCTATCAACGTTGAGCCCGGAAGGTGTGCGTGGCGCCCTGTACGATCTGGAAAGACTAGGTATCGCCAATAACGACACGGCACTGACTGCTTTTGTACACACGGGGGTGCAACGCGCCTCTCTGAAACGGCTATCCGAGTCAGCAGAGTTGGAACACGCCCTGATTGATCACCTTCGGGAAGCAGCGCCCGACATGGAAAAAAATGAAACGACGAATCTCCAGCTGCGCATCACCACGCAACAACTCAAAGATGCCGGTCACCAGCATGCACTACCGGAGAGATTGTGGCGCATCCTACGCAGTCTTGGCCAGGATGGCCGTGGCGAGGGCGGTGCTGGAGGCAGCCTGCGTTTACGAAAACTTGATACAGAGACCGTGCAGGTGACGCTGCTACGTGAATGGTCGAGTTTAGAAAAGACAGCCGAGTTACGTTGCGCTGCCGCCAGTTGCCTGCTGGATCATCTACTGGCCTGCCTGCCGCCCGGAAGCCGGGGAACTGATCTGTTAGCAGAGACAACACTGGGCAAGTTACTGGCAGCAATCAAGTCCGACCTGATGCTTAATCAAGAAGCAAAGAAACCCGATAAACTGCTGGACCGCGCTCTGTTGTGGCTGCACGAGCAGGAAGTCATTCGTCTCAACAAAGGTCTGGCGGTTTTCCGACCAGCCATGACTATTCGGCTGGAGGAGGGAAAACGCGGCTTCGCCAACTCCGATTTCGAACCACTCAACCTTCATTACCAGGAACAAGTGCTGCAAATCCACGTGATGGCTGAATACGTACAACTGGGATTGCAGACCATAGCCGATGCACTGCGACTGGCCATCGACTATTTCAACCTGACTCAAGAGGAATTCCTGCGGCGGTGGCTGCCAAATCGAGACAGGGAAATCTCACGGCAAACCACACCGGATTCATGGCGTAGCATCGTCGAAAGTCTGAAGAATCCCATTCAGCAACGCATTGTAGCCGATAATCGGGAACAGACTAACGTGCTGGTACTCGCGGGACCCGGTTCCGGTAAAACCCGAGTACTGGTACATCGCATTGGCTATCTGTTACGGGTACGGCGCCAGAACGCACACGGCATTCTGGCCCTGGCTTACAACCGTCATGCGGCGGTGGATATTCGCCGGCGACTCCTGGAACTAGTCGGTAACGACGCCCGAAGTGTCACCGTGCTCACCTGCCACAGTCTCGCAATGCGCCTGGTCGGCGCCAGTTTCAGCGGTCGTGCGGAACCGCTGGGCGACGAAGCTTTCCGGAAAGTTATGCGAGAGGCGGTTGCACTGCTGCGCGGAGAGGGATTACCGCCAGAAGAAGCGGACGAGCAACGAAGAAGGCTCATGGCGGGTTTCCGCTGGATTCTGGTAGACGAGTACCAGGACATCGGCCCGGAAGAGTACGACTTGATCTCTGCCCTGTCCGGCCGCACACTTATCGATGAGTACGACAGGATCAGCCTCTTTGCCGTAGGCGATGATGACCAGAATATCTACGCATTCGATGGTGCTTCAGTGGAATTCATCCGTCGCTTTGAGAAGGACTACGGAGCCAGTCCCACCTACCTGACCGACAACTACCGCTCCACTTCCCACATGATAACGGCGGCCAATGCGTTGATCGAACCTGCACAACAGCGGATGAAGGTTGAGCATCCCATACACATCAACCAAGCTCGCTTGAAAGCACCTCCCGGAGGCGTCTGGCACGATATGGATATGGTAGCCCGGGGCCGGGTGCAAATCCTGTCGTCAGGAAACAACCCGATCTCCCAGGCACAGACAGTGATGATCGAACTGCAGCGCCTGTCTGCCCTGGATACGAACTGGAACTGGTCGGCATGTGCAGTAATCACTCGCAAATGGATAGATCTGGATCCTGTGCGAGGATTCTGCGAACTCCATGGCATTCCCGTACAGATGGGAAATGAACAAATTCCAGGTTTCTGGCGCCTTCGGGAAACCCAGGCGTTACTGGGATGGCTGCGCGGGCGCGAAGCTCGTTCTGTGAATGGTGAAGAACTACAAGGTTGGGTAGATGCACGCACCTCCAGCACCTGGATAGAACTGCTGCAGGAAGCGGTGGATGCACATATAATGGAAACCGGCGGCACAGAAGTGCCAATAGGTCACTTCATCGAGTGGCTTGCCGAGTGGGGACGTGAAATACGCCGTCGCCAACACGGCCTCCTGCTGACCACAGCCCATCGTGCTAAAGGGCTTGAATTTGACCATGTGGCCGTTCTGGACGGGCATTGGAGCAACATTGACAACAATGAGGATACTGACGCACCGCGCAGGCTGTATTACGTCGCTATGACTCGCGCCCGGCATACCCTTGCACTCGCGCAATTCCAGACACCGCGTACGCTACAAGGTGTAATATCGTCGAAGCGTGTCGAGGAGCCTGGTCTGGCAAATGAATATTTTCGAAACTCGCACCCATTACAGGATTCACTGCCAAGAAGCACCTCGATTCTGCGCCGTAAGCCCAGCCGATTGCCACCACAAGCTCCAGAGCTTTCACGTCGCTATCTGCGACTCAGTCTGAGCGACGTAAATCTCAGTTTTGCAGGACGTTTTCCGATCAAAAATCCAGTGCATCGCGCCATCGCCTCCCTATCACCCGGCGACCCTTTGGAAGTGCGTGTCGCGGAAACGGAACCCTGGAAATTGCGGGACCATGCTGGGAATATAGTGGGACGTTTTGCCAAAAGCTTCAGACCTCCGTCCGGGATGCGGTGCAGGTCCATCACGGTTCTGGCCATTGTCACATGGAACCGGGAAGCGTCAGAGCCGCAGTATCAACAAAGCTTGAAATGCGACACCTGGGAGGTGGTTGTTCCGGAAATGGAGTTCGAACCAGAATGACAGGCACTATGAGCTACCGCTAATACCCTTGGTTACAGTGTAGCAATTGGTAACAGTTTAACGTTATAACGTTAAATTGCCATGCAGCACATCCACAGAATACTTAAAGGATCGATGGCCTTGCTACTGACCCCTTTGGGGAAGGTTGTATAAAACTCTCAGTACAGAGGCGAGTTGTTGATAGTGCAAGTCGTCAAATTGGGCATCACTAAAGTGTCATAGATCAAAAAATAAAGGGAATTATGTAGCAAAGTGCCGAAGCTAGTTTAATTGCTAAAGGCTCTTATTAATAAGGTTACGAGTGCTGTAGCAATTCCTGCGCCAGTAGCTATGAGCCATCTGCTTTGTATTTTAAATTCGCTTTGGATTAGTGTCTTAACTGATTCAATAGCTGTTTTTGTAGATTCAATATCCTCTTTTGTAGCTACATACTCCATGTGTGTTTCTAATCGCGTTAGCCTGCTTTCAGTGCCCTTACCACTGCTACCATTCCCGTTGCCACCATTGCCCTCATCTTCTGGTGGTGACTTTGGGGTCGAGAACTTGTCGGAAGAGTATACGTTGCCCATTTAATGCTGGCTTGTCCAAAAATTTATTTTTTGCCAAAGTGCTGGATCGTAGAATCCATGATAGTCGGCTATTCTCGTCACAACAATGCTGTTCGCATCGTATTTAGTTAGATGCTCCTTAACAGAAGAGGAATTAGGTAAGTCTGATCCTACTACCCATAAGCTATCTTCTTCAAGAACGAAGGCATCTGGGAACCGCTCTGCGAGTAACTTTTTGCCGTTAGGCATAAAAATAATAAATAGATTCATGCTTCACACTTTACACAGAATCGTGAAAGATGCAAACAAAAAACCAGTCTATTCCAATCCTAAAATGAGCCTGAAATCCGAGGATGAAGGTTCTCTCTGATCAGGCCGTTCAGACAACCTTTCGATCCTGCTCATTGATGATCTTGAAGCATTTCGGTTTTGGCCTGGTTTTCATTCTACACTATAGGTTTGTTTCTTGTACTTGCGCAGTTTTTAAGAGAGCATGCCGGTGTGCTTGGGCGGGAATTGATGTAAGAAGTGGTTTCCTTCCCTGGACCAATACGGCAGCAAATTTAAGGTGTAGCAGCGTTGTTGATTGACGCTGCCGTTGTGATTGGTCCGAAGGCAATCGGACAGAAAATCGCCACGTCTCATGGCTAACTTTCGCCTGTTGCGAGCACGCGGTCAAGGAGGAGGCTGCGTAGCGGTATCTCCTTGACCGCGTGCTCGCAACAGGCATGCTGTCTGCCAAGAGGGGTGGGGATGGGTTCATGCGGCTTCCCGCCAAGTCTCGTGGCCTCACCGGTGGTAAGACCGTCGTGGCTTGAAAGTGTGCTGAGACAGTATATGTCATGGGTTTCAGGCGACGTGTTGGTTTGACGCCAAGATCACTTTGAAGAGTTGGTCTCTCGCCGCATTCATCTGTTTGGCCGCCGCATTGTCGCTAACTGATTGTGCAATGGTTTCCAACTCGTCCAAGGTGACGCCGGGTTTCAGATAACAGCTCGCCTCGGGCAGTGATTTGAATTTCTCATAGGGGGTTGTCATGGCCTCGTAGGGGTAGCGTTTGACCACCTTGCCTTTCTGGTCAGTGTGACAAACCGGAAAGAAGCACGGGCGGTGGAAGTTGAGATAGGGGTTAAAGTGCTCGCGATGGAAACGGTTCAACTGGGGGGCCACTGGCCGGGAATATGCTCAAAGCCCAGATGCTTGCGCACGACGGTGCCATTCTTGGACTCAGCCAAGGCATTGTCATTGGAGTGCCGCGGTCGAGACTTGGTCAATTCGATGCGTAGCTTCTCCAGCAGCTTGGCGACCTGGCGGTTGATGTATTCCGAGCCATTATCGGCATGGAAACCCTGGATGACAAAAGGAAACGTCGCGAGAAGTTCCTCCAGTATCGGGATCAGGAAACGTTCGCTGATGCGCTCGACCGAGAACACGCACTGGAACTGGGTGACTTCGTCTACCGCGTTGATATGGTAAACCCCTTTGATGCCGTCCAGATCGCCTTGGTGAACCGTGTCAACACGCAGAAAGCCCGGTTGACCTTGCGGGTCGGGTTGGCGCCGTTCACCAATCGGGATGCGTTTCGGGCGTGTCTTGTCGAAATGGCGGCGCTGACGCTGGTAGCCGTTAGAGTGGCGTAGATTGTACAAATGGGACACGGAAATGCCTGCCAGACGCTCATAACGACGATCCCCGTACACTCGGAACATGCGTTCACAAAGCTTCTTGGTACCGGCGCCAGAGAGCTGACCGTGCAGGGCATCGGTCTTGGCTAACAACACCGTATCAGCGGCGGTGTACACCGACTCGAATCTGGCCACCGTCCGTTGCCGCCGGGTGATAACCCCCTGCCGTACGTATTGCTGGACCAGGCGCTTGATCTGAGCCCGCGAATAGCCGCTGACACACTGCAAGTAGCGCAACATTAGACCGCGATCCTTCTTGCCCAGCGTAATGTAGCAAAAGCGCACTAACGTGGCCTGGATCCAGCGATAGCGCTCACGCTTATTCTGAATGGAAAATTCGACTTCCACCGTCCCATCCAGGAAGCGACGGATGTCATCCAATGTCTGTAGTTTATTGTCGTTCATATAAGTCACCATAGGGGACCATCATGAACAAAAATCGCCCTCGTTTCAGGCTCATTTCACGTTTTGCGACACGAGGTTGGACGAGAAAGCTGTTTCTTCGCTGGGAAGCAAAAGAAACTACCCTTGCTACGGGGTAAACCTACGG
>JAPOOX010000092.1 GCA_026713185.1 Gammaproteobacteria bacterium | reverse complement strand
TCCACCCCGTCATCAATGACGAAACCGTAACCCGGGAGGCGATTGACGTCTGTATTGAACTCGTAGGTGCGGATAATGTCATCACAGATGCTCCACCAGGAACAGGGTCTGAGGATTTCTCGTTTATGTCTGAGGAAGTTCCAGGTTGTTACCTGATCCTCGGCAACGGTACCGGCAGTAGTCCCCTGCACAATCCGGATTATGACTTCAACGACGAAGCCCTGGTCTACGGCGCCAGTTTCTTTGCCAGAGTTGTAGAGTCACAACTTGCCGCCAGGGATCTCTGACAATGACAGGACATAGGATCAATGAAATTATTAAATCAGGTTTGTTAACAACAGGATTGCTTTTGGCCGCATCAAGTTCGGCATCGGTACAACTTCCGGCGATCATCAGTGACCATATGGTGCTGCAACAACAGGCGCCTGTGCAACTCTGGGGCTGGGCAAATCCCGGTGAGACAGTCACTGCCAGTATCGGGGACAGTTCGGGAAGGACCACGGCAGATGAGGATGGTAACTGGCAGGTTTCCCTGCCGGCAATGGATGCTGGCGGCCCCTATGAACTCACTGTGTCTGACTCTGAAATTGAGCTCCGTGTTGTCGACGTTCTGGTGGGCGAGGTCTGGCTGGGCTCAGGCCAGTCCAACATGCAATGGCCGGTCTCTCGCGCCGCCAACGCCGAAAAGGAGATCGCTTCGAGTGATCACAACGGCATTCGCATGTTTACTGTTGAGCACAAAGCGACCGCAACGCCACAAACTGATGTCAACGGACGCTGGCTGGTTGCCCATCCGGATCATTCCGGTGATTTTTCCGCGGTTGGTTACTATTTCAGCCGTCATCTCTATCAGAAACTGGATCGTCCAGTGGGATTCATCCATAGCAGTTGGGGTGGTACCCGGGTTGAAGCATGGATGGGCCGGGCTGCATTCAGCAGACCTGTCCTGGCGTCATTTCTGTCTGCGGAAGAGGATGTAAAGCAGAATCGGGAACGCGAGAAAGCCTCAATCAAGAGCAGAGGTTCACAGAATGAAATTTCGCACCTGTTTAACGCCATGATCGCACCGATCACGACCTACCCTATCAAGGGTGTGGTCTGGTACCAGGGTGAGCGCAATGCCAATCGCGATGAATCCGATCTCTATCATGATCTTTTTTCTGCGATGATCGAAAACTGGCGTCTGAACTGGGGGCGGCAACTGCCATTCTACTTTGTTCAGTTGGCAAATTTTCGGCAACGTGAGCTTGAAACGCCGCTGATTTCCAAATGGGCAGAAGTTCGGGATGCCCAGCGACGTACTCTGGCTCTGCCGAATACTGCAATGGCGGTAATAATCGATATTGGCGAAGCAGACGATATTCATCCCAAAAACAAACAGGAAGTCGGCCGGCGGCTGGCTCTTGCGGCGCTTGCTCGTCAATATGGCCACGACATCGCTTACTCTGGCCCTCTCTATCGTAATGCAAGGTTCGACGGTTCTGATGTCGAGATCAGTTTCGACTACACCGATGGATTGAGTACAGTCAATGATGCACCGCTCGTCGGGTTTGCCATTGCCGGTGCAGACCGGAAGTTTGTCTGGGCCAATGCAAGAATAGAAGGAGAGCGAATCGTGGTCTGGTCGGATGCCGTGAAAATCCCAATGTCTGTACGATATGGCTGGGGAGTAAATCCGGAGACCAACCTGACGAACCGGTCCGGACTACCCGCGTCCCCCTTCCGTACCGATGGGTGGTGACCAGGACACACGCAATCACTCTTTAAAGAATTTTTTCCGGATCTGGGTCACTCTGACCCTGAAGACTGATCATGAAACAACTGTTGCCAGAAGTTGATCATATCTTCTCTGAACAACCTTGCTTCCCCGGCTTTGCTGCCAATTCTGGCCCCCATTTTCCCATACCCTGCTTTCAACGCGTAGACCATGACATCGCGATCAACAAGTTTTGCATCGGGAATACCTGTCAGTGGATGAATCATTGCACCATCGCGAGCGATATAGGTCATCGGAGCTCCTGGCGCCACAGCAGCATCTTCGATCAGACTAACTGGTGTGTCCCGGTCAAAGCTGTGTTGTGCGCCACCAACAATTCTCAGACTGGCCTGTCCTCCAGACAGATTGATCGCCTGACAATGACTCTGAACCTGTATTGGAGAGCACCACTCATCGCCATCACCAATCAGACATCGAATGACCGTATCACCTACTACAGGATCGACAAATTGCTGACCGCACCAGGGATAGGCAGCCAGTACTCCGGCAAAGCCTCTACCCGAACCCAGCACCGGGTCTGCAAAGCAACGGGTTGCGGCAGTCAGCGCGGCTGAACCACCACGGCTGTGTCCCTGCAGTCCTATTCGAGATGCATCAATTTCCGGAAGATCGGCAAGAACGAGATAAGCGGCAAGGACATCGTAACCACTGGCGGCGAAAGAAAACCGGGTCTGATTGGCGACGGTCGAGGTCACATGACGTGCGCCGAAACTGTCGAGGATGAACGTGGCGAAACCGCATCCGCTTAATG
>JAPOOX010000027.1 GCA_026713185.1 Gammaproteobacteria bacterium | reverse complement strand
GCAACATGGGCGCCTTGCTATGGATTCCGGCGGACGGAAATTTCCGAAACCGGTCAGGAAGATGATGCGTTCCGTGTCAAAAGTGATGACCGGTGCCTCTCGATGGATCTAGGAGGCTGTCAACGGCCTTTCGATAACTTACCTGATGCAGCAAATGGCTGATGATGGATGAATTGGACACGGGTTCCATCCGGGTCTTCACAATAAAAGCTTCTTGCCCCATCACGATGCGTTTTGGGAGCCATGAGCATTTTTACTCCCTGTTCCTTCAGATATTCATACCACAGATCAACTTTACCAATGTCATGTATTAAAAAACCGATATGATCAAGCCTGCCAGGCACAGCTTCACCCTGAATACGGTGCAGTGCCAGATTGTCATTTCCATTAGTCAGATAGACATTGTCAGCATCTGGCCGCCAATCTACTGCCATTCCAACCAGTTCGGTATAAAAGTGTTCAGTTGATTCAAGTTCACGAACTTTCAATGCAATGTGATGCATGCCGTCTGTCTTGCCGGGACGATTCATATCAGATATTCACAATTTCATAATCATGAGTAATCTCAACCCCGCCTCTACCAAGCATAATCGATGCAGAACAATACTTGTCTGCAGACAGGTCGACGGCACGTTTAACATGACTATCCTTAAGATTCTTACCGGTCACGGTAAAATGCACGTGAATTCCAGTAAACACGTGGGGAACATCGTCTGCCCTCTGCGCGGAAATCTCCGCCACACAATCCCGGACGGACTGCCTGGCTTTTCCAAGGATATTGATAACATCGTAACTGGTACAGCCTCCCAGCCCCATTAACATCAGTTCCATTGGGCGGCAACCGATATTCCTCCCACCTTCACTCTCCGGTCCTTCCATCAGAACAGCATGTCCACTGCCGGATTCAGCCAGGAACTGAACGCCGTCAACCCATTTGATGGTTGCTTTCATGTGACGCCTTCCTCAAAGAATAACTGCTTCAATCTTTGGCCGGGGTTCTTATCAGCCATTAGTGATTCGCCAACCAGAAATCCCTTTACACCAGCATCTGTAAGCCGGTTTACATCTTCGCGCCTGGCGATACCGCTTTCACTGATCACAGGAATTTCTTCAGGAATGCTATCCATAAGATCTATGGTGGTGTTAAGTGAGACAGAAAATGTATGCAGATTTCGATTGTTTATACCAATCAATCGAGGGTTAAGCGCCAGCGCCATTTCCAGTTCATCACGGTTATGAACCTCTATCAATACATCCAGACCCAATTCCCCGGCGAGGTCCGACAGAGTTTTCAGGCTTTCAGCATCCAGTATAGCAGCGATCAGCAGAATACAATCCGCCCCTATAGCTCTTGCTTCGAAGACCTGGTATGTATCGACAATAAAGTCTTTGCGCAACACCGGCAAGGTACATTCTGCCCGTGCCTGAACCAGATATTCGTTCCTGCCATGAAAGAACTGCCGGTCCGTCAGCACGGACAGGCAAGCCGCTCCCGCTGCTGCAAAATCCTGAGCAATTTCAGATGCCACAAAATTTTCACGTATGATACCCCTGGAAGGAGAAGCCTTCTTCAGTTCGGCGATTACAGCCGGTCTCCCCTGTTTCGACTGGGTAAGAATACAGTCCACAAAGCCACGAGGCCTTTCATCGCAGCATAGTGCCTGTCGTTGCATCACGGATCTGGAAACAGACGCCTGTCCTGTTTCGACCTCCTGGACCTTCTTCGCAATAATTCTCTGGAGAATGTCCGGGACATCAGCCATTGGCCGCAACCTGCCGGGTGAAATCCACAAAATCTTTCAGCTTCTCCATGGCAAGACCATTACCAATGGCATCTCTGGCCATCTCCACACCATCTCCAAGAGTCGCTGTCTTGCCGGCTACATGGATTGCAGCACCTGCATTCAACACTACCATATCCATGGCTGCCTGATTACTGCCCTGCAACGCCTGATGGACCAGTTCCAGACTTTCTTTTGAATTCTCGACACGCAATGAATCTATCGGCTGCTGCTTACAGTCAAACTGTCCTGGCTCCACTCTGTATTCCCTGATTTCTCCATTCTTCAACTCCGCAACCAAAGTCGGTGCTGCAATGCTGATTTCATCCAGTCCATCATCCGAGTGAACAACCATTACGTGTTTGCTGCCCAGGGCTTTCAGTACATTGGCAACCGGTACAACCCACCGGGCATCGTAAACTCCCAGTAATTGGCGTTTCGCTCCGGCAGGGTTGGTTAATGGTCCCAGCAGATTAAAAATGGTGCGAACTACCATTTCCCGTCTCGGTCCTATCGCGTGCTTCATTGCACTGTGATGATTGAGGGCAAAAAGAAAACCTACCCCAATGGATTCAATACAACGCGCTACCTGAACCGGATCAAGCATGATACTGGCGCCAGCCTCCTCCAGTACATCTGCGCTGCCACTTATGCTGCTGGCTGCCCTGTTTCCATGCTTTGCTACCCGCACGCCGGATGCCGCCGCTACAAAGGCACTGGCAGTTGACACGTTAAATTTGTTAGACCCACTCCCTCCCGTGCCGCAAGTGTCTACCAATCCTTCGGTATCCACGAAGACCGGCGTTGCCAACTCTCGCATTACGATTGTGGCAGCGGTTATCTCATCAACTGTCTCACCCTTGACTCTTAAACCCACCAGAAAGCCACCTACCTGAGCAGGCGTTGCTTCACCAGTCATTATCATTCGCATGATTTCGACCATTTCACCCTGCGTCAGGTCTTCACCATCAAGGACACGTGCTATCGCAGCAGGCATATCCATTTGTCTTTTCTCCTTCATTCCGTTTACTGTTTTATCCTGTTACCGGCCATTGATGAAGTTGGCCAGGAGTTCATGTCCGTATTCAGTCAGGATGGATTCAGGATGGAACTGCACTCCATCTACTGGATGTTCCCTGTGTGCAATACCCATGATCTCATCTATTTTCCCCTGCCGCATAGTCCATGCTGTCAGTTTCATTTCATCAGGTACCTCGTCAACCACAAGGGAATGATACCGGGTCGCAGTAAACGGACTCGGTAAATCCGCAAATAACCCTGAACCATCATGGTGAATTTCGGAAGTCTTGCCGTGCATAACCCGTCTGGCCTTTACGATTCTGCTGCCGAACACCTGTCCGATACTCTGATGACCAAGACAAATGCCAAGAATGGGTATCAAACCGGCAAAACGGTGTATCAGTTCCATTGAGATACCCGCCTTATCCGGCGTACAAGGTCCGGGTGAAATCACAATCTGATGCGGTGACAGAGTCTCAATCTCCTCAAGAGTCATTTCATCGTTTCGTTTGACCAGGACCTCATGGCCCAACTCATAGAGATACTGCACCACATTCCAGGTAAAGGAATCATAGTTGTCAATCATCAAAATCATTTTAATCACCTCCCCCCGCCGTCTGACCAACTATCTCACGAGATTCTTCCCTGTTGTATTCACGTGTATTTTCTGCAGTGCCGTATTCAACTTCCAGGCCTGATTCTGCCATTGCAGCTGCCGAAAAAATGGATCGCGCCTTGTTCATTGTTTCCTTCCACTCCAATTCCGGAACAGAATCTGCAACAACGCCGGCGCCTGCCTGAATGTAGAGTTTATTGTCTTTGACGATCGCGGTTCGAATGGCTATCGCTGTATCCATATTTCCGTTCCACGAAAGGTAACCAACGGCGCCGCCAAAGATACCGCGTTTTTCTGTCTCGAATTCATCTATGATCTCCATTGCCCGGATCTTGGGAGCACCGCTCAATGTACCTACAGGGAGAGTTGCACGCAGGAGATTGATCCCGGTTACAGCAGGTTGCACCCTGCCTCTGACATTGGAAGCGATATGCATCACATGAGCATAGTGCTCAATAGTCATCATCTCGGTGACTTCAACGGAACCCGGATCACATACTTTGCCGATGTCATTCCTCCCCAGGTCAATCAGCATCAGATGCTCCGCGATTTCCTTGGAATCCGACTGAAGTTCCTGTTCCATCGCAAGATCATCTGCCGCATCCCTGCCTCTTCTCCGGGTACCTGCAAGAGGCCGAACAGTTACCTCGCCTGATTCCAGGCGTGCCAGTATTTCAGGTGAGGAACTGACAATCTGACAATCATCCAGATCCATAAAATACATATAAGGCGAGGGATTCAAAGTACGCAGAGCCCGATAGAGATGTAAGGGGTCATTTTCGAAAGTCACAGACATGCGTTGTGACAGTACAACCTGCATCACGTCACCTTCCACGATATAGTCCCTGATTTTCTCCACATCATGCATGAAGCGGGTTTTTCCATAACTGGAAACGAAATCCGATTCGTGTATGTTTGGCCCTCTCGCCGGATTTCTTATAAAAGAAGGGACCTCCCCCTGCATTGCATGCTGCATCTGGTCCAGTCTTGCTTCAGCTTTATCAAGGGCATCCGGATCATCCGTAGCAGCATGAGAAATGATATGAATCTTTGCCTTTAGACTGTCAAAAACAATCAGGTCGTTAGATACCATCAACAGTATGTCCGGGCAACCAATATTGTCTGGAGGTTCGGTGTAACGAAGTTTCTTTTCAACATATCTGATGGTGTCATAACCGAAATAACCCACCAGCCCGCCGGTATAATTCGGCAGACCTGGCAAGTCCGGATATCGGAACCGGCTCTGGAATTCTTCTATGTCACCTAGAGGGTCCTCAGATAGTCTTTGTTCGACGACTTCGCCATTAATCTCCCTTGTGAAACAATTACCGCTTATTTTCAGTATTTGACTAGATGGCAGACCTACCACCGAGAATCTGGCCCACTTTTCACCACCCTGTG
>JAPOOX010000080.1 GCA_026713185.1 Gammaproteobacteria bacterium | reverse complement strand
TGGGGTGTTCATTTGCACCAGCATAATGTCGGAGCGCCGAGTTGGAGGAGCATGACTACAGGCATGCGGGGGAAGCTCGGGAATCCCGGAGGGACGCGCAGACGCTGGTGCAAATGAATGCCCCAAAGCCATCTGCGAACAAACTCGTTAATAAAACAAACCTCATCAAACATGACGAAGAAAATCCAGGTTAGCCGGCCTGTTTGCTGCGCGACAGCGCGCCGCTCGCGGAGTGAGTTCTCTTCCAAAAATCTATTACTCTGATCCAAAATCAGGCGAATAGTATACTATTTACTTGTTCAGCCTGGAGGTTAGAAGGGATTCGGCGAGTCCTTTGGCCAGCACTGCGGCAAATAGGCTTACCAGAGGAAAAGGAGCAGCCCCCTTGATCAATAGAGATAACCGTTCGCTGGAAGCAGACCAAACCAGACCATGGCACGCTTTCATCTATCGTGATTATCGATTGCTATGGCTTGTACTGGTTACCAGCGCCATGGTTATCTGGATGCGCATTCTGGGGACTGCACAGTGGTTGCTGGACGAAACCGGATCGGCCGTGCTGGTAGGTTTTATCGGTGTGGTGCAGTTGATCGTGCAGATACCGGCGCTGTTGTGGGGTGGTACCCTTGCGGATCGCATCGACCGTAAACAAGTCATTGCATTGGCGAATGCGGTGACCGCCGTAGTCTTGTTAAGCCTCGGATTACTTAACTGGCAGGAGTTGTTGACGCCGTGGATGGTTTACATAGGCATTGCATTGACGGCAGCCTCTCAGATGTTGGCCAGTCCTGCCCGTTCCGCACTGGTGCCGGTTGTCATCCCTGTGCGTCACCTGATGCTCGCTGCATCGACAGATACAGCATCGCAAAATGCGGCAGCTATAGCGGGTCCGCTACTGTTTGCCGCAGTGGCGATCACCGCGGGTTTGAGTGCGGTGTTTATACTCGCAGGTTTGATTTCATTATTATCCAGCATCCTGCCATTGTTGATTCGGGCACACGGGGTTGCCAGCGGTCAGCAGGGCGGATCGGCTATAGTCGATCAAATCAGAGACGGTTTTCGCTTTGTGTCCAGACATCCAATCCTGCCAGGATTGTTTCTGCTCGATGCAGGTATTACCACGGCTTCTTTCTATCGTGAGATCCTGCCAGTGCTGGCGTTGGGTATGTTCGCCGGTGGCGCCAGCGCCACCGGTATGCTGGGCGCCGCAAACTCGACCGGCGCCATTGCGGGGTCGTTTGTTGCTTTGTTCCTTGTGGGTTATCGCGCCAAGGGGATGCTGGTGCTGTACGCGTCTTTAGCCTATGGGTTTATTCTGTTTGGCTTTGCAACCGCTGGTTCACTATGGCTAGGCATGTTGATGATCGCAGCCCTCGGTGCGGCAGATGCGGTGACTGTAGCGGTCAGGCAGACGACGGTGATGTTGACTACACCTGATCACATGCGCGGTCGTGCATCCGCGTTAATGATTCTGGCGGCACAGACCGCAAACAATGTTGGCACCATCTGGGTCGGCGTGTGGGCAGGTGCGATCGGTGCGAATAACACGATGATCCTGGGTGCGGTGATCTCGATACTGGCGACAGTACTGATCTGGCGATTCTGGAAACCCATACGGGAATTCAAATCTTAAGGGGAAAAGGGTCAGCCGACGATACTCATCCATTGTTTACTATTGTCGCTACCTGATTTCACATTATAATGTGAAAAGATGCTTTGTCGGATATCAGTCTGGAGAACACATGCAGGATGAAAATCAGGGATATAATCAGGATTCTGGAAAATGACGGTTGGCAACTGGTACGCACAAGAGGGAGTCACAGGCAGTATAAGCATGCTCTGAAATCCGGGGTAGTAACCGTTGCAGGAAAACCAGGCGATGATTTGGCGGCCGGAACACAAAATAACATCTTGAAACAAGC
This sequence comes from Gammaproteobacteria bacterium, assembly GCA_026713185.1. GTDB lineage: Bacteria > Pseudomonadota > Gammaproteobacteria > Pseudomonadales > Azotimanducaceae > UBA7455. The sequence goes on along the minus strand of JAPOOX010000080.1, from coordinate 6,379 downwards.
GGAGTTAAAGAAATGAGATATTTGGTTGTTATTGAAAGAACCGACACTGGATATTCAGCCTACTCTCCTGATATTGATGGTTGTATAGCGACGGGTGAAACCAAAGATGAAGTGGAAAAAAACATGAAAGAGGCTATTGAGTTTCACCTGGAAGGATTAGCAATTGAAAAGCATGAGATACCGGAACCCCACAGCTATCCGAACTACCTCGAAGTATCGGTCTGATATAGCACCTCAGCTCCTTTTAACAACTACGTCAACTTCACCGGACTGAGCAGGATACCGTCTCCATCTGAGTAGAGCCAGTCCCCCGGTGTACAGGGAGTCGCCAGCTTGGTAGACTTGAACATCATCTTCACCGTGAAGGTCCCCTGCCTCAAGAAACTGTCGGACATCGTTGCCATCAGCCGACGCCGCTTTAGTGTTGTTGCACCAAGCCCACAAGAGCATGTATCCTCATGTTTTTACAGCGAGAAGCGACAGCATGTACAGAATTCGATTTGCGGTTGGTTTGATTTTGACGCTTATCCTTATATTGGCGGGTACCGCTTCGGCGGACTCCAAGGCAGTCATGGAACGCCTCAAGAGCCTTGAAGGCGAATGGATGCTCGTCAACGAGCAGGGCGAGGTCACCGACCATGTAGCGACCGAATTTCGCATGACGGCCAATGGCTCGGTACTACGTGAATTCATGTTTCCAGGCGATCCACATGAAATGCTCAACGTCTATCACGAAGACGGCGACCGCGTGCTTATGACCCACTACTGCGCTTCCGGTAATCAGCCGCGACTTGAAGTGGTGCAGTCCGAAGAAGGCGATGGGCTGCTTCTTAAATTCGAAAGCATCACCAACCTCTCCTCACCCAATGCACATTTCATGCATCACGCCAAGTATGTGTGGGAGAGTGATGGCCAACTAGTCACCACCTGGTGGGGTAGCCAGGATGGGAAGATCTCGGACGAGACCACCGTCATTCGCGCGATACGCCGCAAGTAACCAGGGGATTCAGCGCCTGAAGAAGAGATTCGCAATCCCTTGGGTCTCCCTTCCTAAATGCCTTGATCAGGTTTTAATTCACCAAGCGCGTACTGGCCGCGGGCTACCCATTCGATGTTGTTTTCGATGTGCCCGTATCCCTGCCAGGGCTTGAATCCCAATATTGCCAACAGTTCTTCGGATGCTTCTGCCAGCACTTCCGGGGAAGTGCCGAGTTGAAAATTCTCCTGTTGCCGGAACTGGGGTGCGCAAAAATTAGTGGACAGACCAATACGGGCCTGATCGCTGACGTTTAACCCGGTTGAATGCCAGGTGCGGCCTTCGAAAACTGCGACAGTACCGGCAGGACCCACTGCAGGAACCCAGTCGGCATCCTTGTCCAGTTCCAAGTCGGGCTGCCTGCCCATCAGGTGGCTGCCTGGAACGAAAATCGTTGCGCCATTGTCCTCGGTAAAATCGTCCAGCATCCACATCGCATTGCACACAACAGCGGGAGAAATCACCCTTGGGTTGTCCTCACCGATAACGTGGTGTCCTTTGTGTACGGCACGTGTGATGGAGCCAGGTTTTACAAGCGTCTCTTTGCGTTCATTGGTGGGTGGTGGCATCCAGAACTGATCGGTATGGAAGGAAGAAAGCAGATACTCCGAGCCCAACACATGATCGACCACCTCCCGAAAACCGGGATGAAACAGAATGTCACGGAATACTTTGCCCTTGTTAACCAGAAATCTTACCAGTTGTTTTTTGTTACGACTGATCGTGGATTTACGAAGTAGCGCTTCTGCCTCCATCTGTTCGGAGAGGCGTGTGCGTATTGCACTGACCTCTGCCTGAGACAGAACATTTGCGAGCAGGCAATAACCAAACTCATCCATATTCTCTTTTGCAAGTTCAAGATCTTGTGTTGCATGGGGACGTGATATGGGCATCTGGTTAATATGCCGGAATTTACATGATTGTCAACACAGTTTACCTGACTGAATACAACGGACAGGGTGCTCTGGACGATGCGGCGAATTAAGCCTGCTTAGCCCCCTGAACAATAGTGATGCGATGATTAATCGGCCTGGGAAATGGGTTTTAATTCGCCTTGTTTAACAATTGGGGGGCTTCCGCGATCAATTGATACTCATCTTCACGCAAGAGACTGCGAAGATAGTCGGGATCCTCACTTGCCTCGATGAACTCACCCGGGACCCTGCCCTTGAAGTCCTGAAAAGGAATAATATAGGGTCGACAGTGCTGTCCGAGCATAGTCAAACGCAGTCCTGGTGTCGTTTTCCGATAGGCGCCATGCCAAAGACCACCCTGGAACATCACCAGAGAGCCTTTGGGCGCCTCGACGGGTACCGAACGAGGCAACGCTTCTCCGGGTTCCGGCAGTCGTTGTTCACGATGGCTGCCGGGGACATAGGCCAAGGCGCCATTTTCCCTTGTGTAGTCGGTAATGATCCAGTTCATGTTCGCGATGTGAGGTATCCGCCAGTTCCAGGGTGTGGGAACAACACTCTGGTCCGCGTGGAAACCGGTTGTCGATTCTTCCTCCCAGCTGTTGGGTGTTTGCCACTTGATCCAGCCATCACTGACGGAAAGCCGATGTCCTTCTCCGAGCATATAGGTCATCAGTGCCTTCTTGACCGGGTGCGTCAGCACCTTCTCGAATGACTGATCCTCATAAATCAGATGCGAAAAAATGAGCTGACCATTTTCACCGGCACGTCCATCAAAAGTTGCCGAAGGACCAGTATCCAGGTCGAATGAGACGCCCGTGCGTGCTTCCGCTACCCGCAGCAACGCATCCCGTAATTGCTCGAACCACTCATCACCAAGCCTGAGTGTTGCCTGGGGTACAACAGTAAGGCCAACGTCGTCGAGCTCGGTGATGTGATCCGCAAGACCAAACTCCTCGACAGCCTCGTCAATGTCGATTGAGTGGTCGATTATCATGTTTTTTCTCCGTGAGGGGACACCTCAGCTGCTCCAGGAGTCAGGATTTTCAGGGGTCGGACGACGGGCATCAAACTCATCATAATTACAGACGGCAAGCAGTAAACCATAGGTGCGTCGTGGATGGATGAATCCTGTAGAAACCTTGTTAGGAGAGTTCTCCCAGCCGCCGCCGGTCGAAATGACCCGTTCCCTGATCACTGGTAGATCATCGGTATGGGTTGATGCCATATAAATGCCACCGGTACCCCCGGTTCTTGCAATAAATCGCCCGGCTGCCTTCTCGTGATCGTAAGGGTCCAGGTACTCCAGACTATCGAGACCCGCGCCTTTGCGAGCGTCGAACCAGGTGATGGCAGAGTGGTAGCCCCATACCTTACTGGTGTAGTAGTTCGTCAGTTTGTCCTTGATTCCGAACAGATCGCTGTAGAATGCTATGCACTCATCAAGGTTTGGCGCGTTGTAGGTGATTTGCCAGATCTTGTCCATCAGACCCACTCTTTCCCGTTCCGCGACCGGACTCAGAATCACCCCGGTATTCCGTAAATCCTGAGGATAGACGACAAACCGGTCGCCCTGTTGAGTTATCCTGATACCGGCCTGCTCGATTCGGGCAGCAACTGCACTGGGGTCGGTAAGGGCAAAACCACCGGCGAAAAGTCCCCGTTTGCCACTTTTTATAAAATCAGCGACTGGCCCGGGACCCTTGGGTTCGTAGAGCTCCAGCTGATCAAAACCCCATTGGAGCGTTACACGTCTGGCGTTGGCATCGGTATCTACTATGTCATCTACGATGACGCTGTCAAAAATGGCATTGAGGCCAGTAGCCGCCTCATCTGCATTGGGCACGGCCAGTGCCACCCGGTCTGTCTGTTCAAGCATGATTTACCCTTGGTCCAATTAACGATGACATAATGCGGGAACTACGTGCTGGTTTATAGTCTGGAAAGATTTATTCAGATACTCCCGAAACGGGTAAATGGAATAAAACGAGGCGTTGATGCCTGATAATCCCGATAAGACGGGTATCGGCTCAACGAAATTGTTTCAGAGAGGCGTGTTGAACCAAAGAACACCAGCGTCAGGGCAATAAAACCTAAACCAGTCCAATGGATCCATTGATCTGTAGCGGCTATCGCGAACAGATAAAAAACATACCACATTCCCATTTCACAGGTATAACTGGGATGACGGCAGTATTTGAAGAACCCATCGGTGATAAAAGGTGCTGATACTGTCTCGCCGGCATTGATCTTGCGTTTTTTCTCTTGTTGAAATGCCCACATTTGCGCGTCAGTGAGTGCTTCAATGACGAAAAAGATGACAAATAATGTGATCGCAATGACATCCAGAAAATTAAGCGGTTGCTCCTGTCCAAGCCAGGCTTGATGGATCGGAGATGTAAACAGCCAGACCACCAGCAATTGTCCGGGTGCGACAAAAGTGAAATTCAATATTTGAAACTTGACAGGTCCCAGTTGCTCCTGAATAACCTTCCAGCGGTAGTCCTCACCCCCAGCCTGAAACCCTCCTTTGCGGGCATAATTGAACGTGAGACGAGCGCCCCAAGCCAGAACCAAAACTGTCATGATGTTGAGTCGCGTTGAACTGAAATCCGCATCAGCAGCCACAATCAGGCAATAAATACCGGGACAAATACACCAGATGCGGTCTACCCAGGAATATTCGCGGGTAATCACTGATAACAACCAGCATGCAATCGCGAATATGATGGCCAGATCAAGCGCTATTCCGTACGGAGTACCTTGCAACGGATGAGGAATGAAATTTACGTCAATCATTCTTTATGATCTTACCAAATATGTGAAAAGAATGCATGATATGGTGAATTCTCATTTCAGGACAGATACTGTCTTATGGTTGGTTATATCTCCGGACATTCATAATGGTGCTGACAACTTATTGGACGGCATTCCGGAATCTCGCTGATGGCCGGTAATGGCGCTGCACACCCGCAGTTGCCGGCCCGCACCGAAGTGGTGGTTATCGGCGGCGGTGTGATTGGCTGTTCGATCGCCTACCACCTTGCACGATCCGGCCACTCCGATGTCCTGTTGCTGGACCGCCGCCAGCTCACTTCGGGAACGACCTGGCACGCAGCCGGCATCATCGGCCAACTGCGGCCATCGATCAACATGACAAACCTCGCCCGCTATACTCGCGAATTGTATGACAGCCTCGAAGCAGAAACAGGCCAGGCGACAGGTTATCGCCGTTGCGGGTCTATCTCATTCGCGACCAATGCCCAGCGATTGGAGGAACTCAAGCGCAATGCCTCCATGGCCAAGGTTTTCGGTCTGCAGGTCGATGTACTGACCGCAAAAGAAATCGGTGAGCGGGTACCGCTGCTGAACGCCAACGGTATTCTTGGCGGAATTTACATCCCGACCGATGGCTACGCAAATGCGGTAGACATTACTCATGCCCTGGCCAGTGGCGCCCGGGCAGCCGGTGCGCGGATTTTCGAGAACGTACCCGTGACGGCGATCCGCACGGGTCCGGGCCGCGTAACCGGCGTTACCACAGAACAAGCAGAGGTCGAAGCGGATTGCGTGGTTATCTGCACTGGCATGTGGACCCGGGACCTCGCCGCATCCATCGGCGTCAACGTCCCGCTGCATGCCTGCGAGCACTACTACGCACTTTTCGAGTCCGTCGAGGGGCTGGACTCGAGCCTGCCTGTCATCAGGGATTACGATGCATATACGTACTACAAGCACGATGCGGGAAAGCTGCTGGTCGGCGCTTTCGAACCCAATGCCCGGCCCTGGGGTATGGACGGCATTCCTGACGATTTCAGTTTCGATGAGATCGTCGGCAATTTCGATCACTTCGAACCAATCCTGCACGGCGCCATGGCGCGAATGCCGGCACTGGAGAAGGCCGGGCTGCAGAAATTCTTCTGCGGCCCGGAAAGTTTCACGCCAGACAATCGCTACCACATCGGCAAGTCGCCCGAATTCGATAACTGCTTTGTTGCGGCCGGAATGAATTCCATTGGCCTGCAGTCCGCCGGTGGTATCGGCAAAGTGGTCTGCGATTGGATCAATGCAGGCCATCCGCCCGTCGATCTCTGGGAAGTGGACGTGCGCCGCAACCTGCCCTTCCAGCGTAACCGCAAGTACCTGCGTGACCGGGTGTCCGAGAGCCTGGGACTGCTCTACGCCACCCACTACCCGCACCGCCAGTTTGAGACCGCGCGGGGGGTACGTCGCTCACCGCTGTACGACCACCTGCAGGCGGCCGGTGCCTGCCATGGTGAAACCGCGGGCTGGGAACGGCCCAACTGGTACGCGCCAACTGGTATTCCCGCAGAGTATGAATACAGCTATGGGCGCCAGAACTGGTTCGACTGCTCAGCCGCGGAACACCGGGCGGTGCGCGAAAACGTCGGCCTTTTCGATCAGTCGT
>JAPOOX010000028.1 GCA_026713185.1 Gammaproteobacteria bacterium | reverse complement strand
GCCAACGGTTCGTTTTGCAGCAGACTCTGGTTCAGAAGATCAATGGCTAACAGACCAAGTGCAAACCCGAGAAAGCGCTGAAAAAAATTGATGGCGTAAAAATAAACCAGATGCGTGCCGGCACGCATGCGGAATTCCAGATGGCCGCTGGTGGTTTTATATTGAATTGCCCAACCTGTAAGACACCCCAGCGTAACGGCGCCTGCGTAAAATCCATCGGCGATCCCCGGTATGACATAGGTTGCAACAATATTCGTACCAATACCTGCCAGCACCAGACATGACGTCGCCGCCATCTGGCTTTTACCGGAGGAAATTGCCATGCAGTAAATGGAGAGCACCATCGCTGCAACCGGGACATACAGAAGGTACATAGGCCACTCAATCGAAGCCGGTACGATGCCAAAAAGCGGACCGGCAAGCGCAATCACTGCAACCAGATAGGGAGCGTAACCAAAATGGTAACCCTCACCGGCTACTGTATCGGCAACCCGGTCCTCAATTTTCTGGTCTGGTGTCCACCAACGTCCAAGAAACTGTGGTCTGATATAGGGCCAGGAACGAAGAAACAGCAATATCACATCTATCAAGCCGCTGTCGTCTTCTTCCACACTTCGGTCCCGGTCCATCGGGATAGCGCCATCACCAAACATCGGTAATGCACGTGAGCGTTCATAATTAGTCGTCATCAGACATTATCATCAGCACTACAGCAGCCAAAAAATGGAGTATAGGACGATTACCGCTCAGTTAACTACCAGATTAAACAGATAAGTACAGGTGAAACACCCGTAAACGAGATTACCAGTTAACAAGTACAGACAATGTTCGACAAACAGGAGATGGATTTCTAACCCTGAATGGTATGGTGCTTCCCCGGGTGTGAACGGAACAACCGGCCAGGGAAAGGAATTCCGCTTGGGTTATAGCCTGTTCAGCCGTTATGAAGTGCATTCGATAGAGATGGGTAAGACCCGGGAAAGGCGCGACTTGTGTCTGGGTTGGGAGTTCCAGATTCTGTACAACTCACGTGAGTTTATTGGAGCGGGAAACCGGATTCGAACCGGCGACCCCGACCTTGGCAAGGTCGTGCTCTACCAACTGAGCTATTCCCGCAGTCTGATGTATGGATGTCTATTTTCAGGCCAACGCAGTCAAAGGTCAATGCTGAGGAGTGCAATTGTTGTTAACAACCCCTGGATCAGGCTCAAAGGTTGAACCACATATTTCTTCACATGCCCAATTTACGCTTGATTGCGAATCCTTGCACAAAATGCATAGATCAATCTAGTGACGGACTGCGATGGAGCCTTTGGCTCGGAGTCAATACTACTGGCAAAGTGAATTGACGCCAGACAAGTCCGGGGGCTTGATGCTGCACAAGTATCATGGAATTGGGGATAAGAAAAGGTAATAATTGTCGTCAGACAACAAGTATAGCTTGCTTAATTTTCAAAACTGTGTAAGCATACAGTAAACACCTATCAGGTAATTCAACACGGGGGTACTCAATAAAGTGATCTGGTCCGATTTTGTACCGAAAGATATTAGAGATTTGTACGAAGTCAAAGACTACCGCCATGCTGCTGCAATTCTTGCCCACGAGTTTCCAATTGAATATAAAGAAATTTGTCAGGCACTCAGGGATTTTCGCATTACACGTGAAGACATTCGTAAACCGGGTGGAAATGAAAGCACCATCCCTAAAAAGTTGTCTTCTTTCCTCAGACCCCTAGGCTGGGATGAAAAGCAGCTTCAATCCAGGATGATCGCAGATGATGTTGAAGTTCATCAGGATACTCATAAAGTAGATTATCTGAAGGGTAGAATTGCCTTTGATATGGAATGGAATAGTAAAGACCAGACATTTGATAGAGATTTATTCGCTTTCCGTACTTTCTTTGATTACGACCGGATAAGTGTTGGTGTTTTGGTCACACGGAGTAATGACCTGGATTCCTTATTTAATGAAATGGGTGAAAGCATCAAGAAAAAATATGGGGCAAGCACGACTCACATGAATAAGTTACTACCAAGGCTTTATGCGGGTAGAAATGGTGGGTGCCCTGTTTTGGTATTTGGTATCACTAAAAAATTGGTAGATAACCGATATGATTCCCAAGAAAAAAATATCGCCAGCTGAAGACTTACTGAAGCAAACTAATAATAGAAAGTATGGCACGATTTTAGCCGATCCCCCATGGCAATTTACTAACCGAACGGGAAAGGTAGCACCGGAGCACAAACGGCTGAATCGATATTCTACTATGACTCTGGAAGAATTAATTGCATTACCGGTATCTCAAATTGCTGATGAACCCAGTCATCTATACTTATGGGTACCCAATGCTCTTCTAAAAGAAGGAATGGCGGTATTGGAAGCATGGGGTTTTCAATATAAGACCAATCTGATTTGGCATAAGGTCCGAAAAGATGGCGGTCCAGATGGAAGAGGAGTAGGGTTCTATTTCCGGAATACTACAGAAATGGTTTTGTTCGGTGTGCGTGGTAAGAACGCCAGGACACTGGTAGCGGGAAGAAGGCAGGTCAATATCATCCGAACCATGAAACGTGAGCATTCTCGAAAGCCAGATGAGCAATATGGTTTGATTGAGAGTTGCAGTTGGGGTCCATACCTTGAAATGTTCGCCCGTGGAAGCATGAATGGTTGGGATACATGGGGCGATCAAGCTGAAAATTACGAACCAACATGGGCTACCTATTCTAATCACTCGGCATCAGGCAGACCAGATGAGTCGCAGCAATTGCAGTTTGTGGAAGCTTCGCCCTGAATTGTGAATAGTGTTCAGCTGTTGCGCCGTTCTGATCGCAACCTTGCTCTCCGGGAAGTCTGCTCTATGTTAGGCCAGCAGGTAAACGAGCGGCGGGTGCGAGAGGACCTTGCCACTCTGAAGGCCAAAGGCCTGGCTGAGCCCACAGGACGCGGTCGGGGCGCTCGCTGGAATGTGTTGTAGAACGGGCGGCTGGCCCATTCTGGCTGATTACGGCCCATTGTGGCTAATTCTGGCCGATTGGCATGTCCCATACACGAGTGAAGTGGATCCCAAAAACTGGACCAGTAAAAGCAGTAGTAAAAGTGTATTTCCAGTGTAAATTTATGACAGGAGGAATACATATCACAACAATCCAGACATAATCATTCGTCAACGTTCAAAGCCAGGGTTGCACTGGCAGCCTTGAAGGGAGACCGCACAATGGAGGATTTAAAAACAAGCGACATTTTGCGCTGTCGTGTATGAGATCGGGTTGCCGAACTCTGTGAAGCATGAACCCCTGGCAGCAGCTTTGTGATGCAGACTTACTCCAGGAATCCCCTTCCTTTGGGAAGGGGAGGATGTCAATCCATCAACCGGAAGCAACTGCGCAATTCATTGACAAACAGTTCCGGCTGTTCAAATGCTGCAAAGTGGCCGCCCTTGTCGAGTTCGTTCCAGTACACGAGTTTTGGAAAGTTCTGTTCCGCCCAGGAACGGGGTACCGGTACAATTTCCTGTGGGAACACACTGCAACCAGTGGGGACTCTGACCTTGTAATTAATACTGCCTGTAAAGGCCTCACTGAAGCTTTCCCAGTAAAGCCGGGCAGAAGATGCTCCGGAGTTGGTCAGCCAGTACAGCATGATGTTATCTATCATTTCATCCCGGGTAAGAATATTTTCTGGGTGCCCCTGGCAGTCTGTCCAGCGCCAAAACTTCTCCAGAATCCACATGGCCTGCCCTGCGGGCGAGTCAGCCAGGCCATATCCCAGCGTCTGGGGGCGAGTACTCTGCTGCTTGGAGTATCCGGAATCATGGTCCCGATAGGCCTGTGATCTTGCCATGGCGTGTTTGTCCGCGTCATTGGGATTCTCCCGCGCTTCGCGGGTTGGTCCTGCGAGTGGCATGTTGAGGTGAATACCTTTGCAGTGGCCAAGATTCTGTATACCAATGGTGGTGGTAACTGTTGAACCCCAGTCTCCTCCCTGGGCAAAGTATGCATCGTAACCCAGTCGCATCATCAGTTGGTCCCACATCCCCGCAATTTTCGGAATTCCGTATCCGGGGATGCTGGGTTTCCCGGAAAACCCGAATCCTGGAAGGGACGGGCAGACCACATGAATAGCATCTTCGGCATTACCACCATGGGCCACCGGATTTGACAGTGGTTCTATGACTTTAAGGAATTCGACGACTGTACCGGGCCAACCGTGTGTGATGATAATCGGTCTTGCATCTGTCTCCGGGCTTCTGGCATGAATAAAGTGTATGGGCAGGTCTTCCAGAATCGTGGTGAAATGGTCAAATGCATCAAGTCTTGCGAGCGTCGCTGTCCAGTCGTATTCCTCTGCCCAGTAATGACAGAATTCCTTTGCATAGGCCAGTGGCACTCCCTGGCTCCAGTCGTCAGGGGTCTCTGCATCAGGCCATCGGGTAGCGCGCAATCGCGTTCGCAGTGCTGTGATCTCTGATTCAGGAACTTCTATTTTGAATGGAACGATGTCAGTCATGGTATTCAGGGGAACATTTATTCGGGAGGGTTAGTATACATAGTTCGGTTTATTCTGGTGACAGTATACTTGATTCGGAATGTTCACAGATGGCTCTGGGACAATCATATGACCCAGCGTCTTCACGTCCCTCTGGGATTCCCTTACTTCCCCCTTAGCCGTTCGGGATATTGGCGTACAAATCAACCATATCATTGAGATATAAGCGTTAAATAACTAAATAAAATGGCGAAAAATTACCAGTTTGTGGTCTGGTAGATTGTCAAATGGACAATGCCCTGGATATGTACAAGACATTTCTCGCGTCAGGATCAGAGCCAGTCGAGAAAGAAACCCAGGAGGAAGGTCGCGATTTGAATGCAGATGACGATGCCGTCGGGACCGAATTGATTATTGACCAACTGTCAACAGACAAATATGTTTCCAAATTGGCAGCAAGTCACTTGTCTGCAGAGTATTAAACGGTGAACGCAGCCTGACCAGGAATCATATTGCCGCCCTTAGCAAGAGATTCTCGGTCAGCCCAGCTTTGTTTTTTGCCTGAGAAGCACTGGAACAATTGGTGGACGATTGTTGAAACCGCAGAAGCCGGGTCGAAAATCAATTAAGTAAACTGTCCCCCGATTTCGTAGCGTAATATTGTTACACTATGTACAACAATCACATTTTTAGATGTAACAATGGCTAGTGCAACTATGGGTGTGGTTTAAATAAAGATACCAAACATCGGTTGGAAGCATTGAGCAAAGCCCGCGACAGAACTCCTCAATTACCACCTCATTCGAATCAGCGGTTGCTTCAGTCTCTCGCTCTGCCTTAGTGATCCACTGCAAGTAATGTTGCGCACTGCGCAGGGCAATCATTCCGGTGATTCGTTTCAGCATCCTCTCCCTCAATGCGGTGGATGGGACGATGCATGGATTTGGCCCCCGGTGAAGACATCAAGAGTTCTGACTCTGACCTTGTTTCGCTAAACTCATTGGTAATATCGGCATATATTCACATATTACGTTGTTTTTTTGTGATTAATATGCAATTATTCCCATCTCAATAGCGCAGCAGAAGGTCTTGGAGAGTGTATAGAGAAGCACAGCACTATCTCCAGAAGTGGAAGGCGTGTGACAATCGCAAACCTCTGGTCATCAGAGGGGCCAGGCAGGTAGGCAAGACCTGGCTTATGAAGTGGTTCGGACAATCCGCTTACGAAAACTATGCCTATGTCAATTTTGACGGCAATGATCGCATGGCGCATCTCTTTTCCGGCGACCTTGATGTCAAGCGTATAATCGCGGGACTTGCGATCGAGACCGGTGTCACTATAGAACCGGGGAAGACTCTGCTGATTTTTGATGAGTTACAGGAGGTTCCCCGGGCCTTAACGTCACTTAAATACTTCTGCGAAAATGCACCGGAGTACCATGTGATGGCGGCAGGCTCACTGCTGGGAGTGGCTCTGCACGCCGGTACCTCGTTTCCCGTGGGTAAAGTCGCTTTTCTTGACATGTATCCGATGAGTTTTCTGGAATTCCTGGAGGCTGTTGGCGAGAATGGCCTGGCAGAGCTGTGTACGCAAAGAAACTGGGATCTGATCGCACCTTTCCGGGGGAAATACGAGGAAATACTCAAGCAGTATTATTTCGTGGGTGGAATGCCGGAAGCCGTCTCAACATTCCATGAGCGTCGCGACTATATTGCAACTCGAGAGATTCAAACCCGGATACTGGCTTCGCTGGAGCAGGACTTCTCCAAGCACGCGCCCAACGCGATCGTGCCGAGAATACGCATGCTCTGGAACTCGATTCCATCACAGTTAAGTAAGGAGAAGCGAAAGTTCATCTATGGCCTCGTCCGTAAAGGCGCTCGTGCCCGCGAGTACGAAATGGCAATGTCGTGGCTCATCGACTGTGGGTTGATCCACAAGGTAACGCGAATTACCAGGCCAGGCATGCCCCTCAGGGCCTACGAAGACCTTAAATCGTTCAAGCTGTTCGCTTTGGATGTGGGATTGCTGGCGGCGATGACATCCCTGGATGCTCGAACCCTGCTCAGTGGCAATGATGTCTTCACAGAATTCAAAGGATCACTGACCGAGCAGTACGTACTGCAGCAACTGAAGTCCACTTGCCAAATGCCGGTGCATTACTGGAGTCACGACAAGGGGATGGCAGAGATTGATTTCGTTATACAGTATGCCAGCATGATTATCCCGATCGAAGTGAAGGCGCAGACCAACCTGCAGGCCAAAAGCCTGAAGTCATACCGTTCCCGCTATAGTCCGCCTCTGGCCATCAGGACTTCCCTCGCAGGTTATCATGTAAATGAAGGACTGGCAGACATTCCACTCTATGCGTTATACCAGCTGGACGAAACGATCGACGAAATAATGGGTTGATTTCCGGCAGAGAATCACCCGTCGTTTCCTGGATTTACCCTGGCACTTTACTCCGGCCCCAATAGTTCTAACCTGAACTTCCCCGGGATATAGTGCGAGATTTCGCGCCAAGTTGTTGAATTGGCTTAAATAATACAGCGTCATTAAGCAGAATTAGTACCCATGTAATATAGGCATTATTATCATATTAATGTTTACATTAACTGAATATT
>JAPOOX010000087.1 GCA_026713185.1 Gammaproteobacteria bacterium | reverse complement strand
CAGGACGAGTTTTTGGCCCGCTGAAGTCCCCTGGGAAACGAGTTCGCGTTGTTGGTGCTTTGTAGCGAAGAAAAGATGAGTAATGGTCCCAAACTCGCACCGATGAAATTGACCGCGAAAATCGATGCCGGGCAGTAAACCCACCGATGTCCAGGTCAGCCTTCCTGATCGAGACGCCACTGGGCCCACAGATCGAAATAGCTTCTGATTTCTTCAGATCGATTTTCGATCATCTGTTTGAATTCCGGGTGGGAGAGGATATAGAAAATATCATTCTGTATCGCATACAGCACCATATCGCCAATTATCGAAGGATCAATAGTGTATGCTCTCATCTGCTGCAACTTGTTTGGCCTTTCCGGATCGTCATCCGCAGAAGGCATTGGGATGACAGGATTTACAGACTTACCCAGGTGTTCCGGTCGATTCCGTTCAGAAGTATAGATGTTGGTTGCGACGAAGCCTGGACACAGCACCGACGTACCAATGTTAAACTTCGCAAGATCCTGGCGCATAGCTTCAGACATGCCGACCACACCAAACTTGGCGGTGTTGTAAACGCCTAAGTCAGCAATGCCAATCTGACCAGCCATGGAAGCAGTGTTAACAAAATATCCGCCTTCTCCATGCGACTTGATGCGATTGACGAACGTCACCACGCCATTAATGACGCCATCCAGGTTGACCTTCATCACCCAGTCCCAGTCTGAATAGTTCATGTCACTGATATTCCCGCTGACAGCGACGCCCGCATTGTTGCAAACCACATGAACCTTGCCGAACGCCTTGATGGTGTCCTCAGCAGCCTGTTCCATCGCCGAACGGTCGGACACGTCAACCTGCATTGTAATCAGTTCCGAGTTGCTGTCAGCAAACTCGGTGGCCACTGCCGCCAGCGCACTGACCTGAATATCCGCCACGGCAACTTTCATGCCTGCAGCCGCAAATGTCCGTGCCATCGCCAGACCGATACCGCTCGCGCCGCCTGTAATAAAAGCTACCTTTCCTGCTACATCCTGCATATATCCCTCAAATTCAAGTGCCTGTTACAATATCGAGTACAAAAAAGATCCCGGAACCGAATTCCGCATGAACCAGATCACAGGAGTTCTACCCGCTGCTGACCTTTTCGAATACCGGCGCCAGTAAGGCGAGTAACGATTCCTGTACCTCACTCAAACCGGGATCGTTGACCAGGTTGTGAAGTTCCCTGGGATCTTCCTGCAGGTCATAGAGATCCATGGGTACCCTGTTGGCGGAATTTGCCGACAGTTTGTAGCGTTCATTCCGCACCATGACAAACGCTTCAGGAGGCATGCCCAGCATACTCAACACATGGTTCTGGTGAGTGTGTGCATCCGGCGCTTCCATTCCGGCGGTCATCAGGGGAACAAGTGAAACCCCATCAGTTTCGAGCGGCGTTGCACCGGCTATCCCGATCAGTGACGATACGATATCGAGATGGCATACCAGTGCCTGGCTCTGCCACTCGGGGGCGCCTCCCGGAGGTCTGAAGATACAGGGTACGTTAACGGAACCCTCGTAAAATACCTTCTTTGCCATCAACCCGTGATCGCCCAGCATTTCACCGTGGTCGGCAGAGAATATGATCCAGGTATTGTCAAGCAGGCCTTTGCCCTCAAGGGCATCAATGACCCGTCCTACACAGTCGTCGATCAGGGTAACCTTGCTGTAGTAGTAGGTTTTCATCACCCTGTTTTCCGCCTCGCTCATCTGACCGAGCTTCATCGGTGCTCCTTTGAGCATGAGGTCAATGTGCTGCGATACCGGTCCCGTGGATTTTTCCGTAATCGAGAGAGGCATCTCGTCCGCGTTATACATGCGCCGATATTCGGCCGTCGAGTCCCACGGGTCGTGGGGTCCACCGAAATTAACCTGCAGGTAAAATGGCTGGTCACTGTCATGATCTGCAAGCCAGGATTCGGCCAGCCCGGCGATATACATGTCCAGGTGATCCTCGGTTGGCAGATTGCTGGGGGGCAGTTCCCAGGGCATGGCAATCTGTTGGTGTTTACCTGTGAGATGGGTATCCAGGTACCCAAGGTGTGTATCGAGCAGACCTTTTTCTTCCAGGTGATCCAGATAGGTAGACCCTGTCGATGCAGTCTCCACAGGCCCCGTACATTCCCGTGCGTCCATAAAGCCCCAGTCAGACATTTCATCAAGGTGATCCCGGGTATGGCCTTTGCCATGAACCCATAGATGCGTCTTGCCAACGACGCCGGTACGGTAACCAGCATCACGGATATTGCGCACATGACTCTGTCCATGTCGAATCCCGGGGTTGGCAAATGCCCACACGCCATGTTGATACACCTGTAGACCGGTCATCATGCTTGCTCTCGTTGTCATGCACACCGGCGAACTGGTGACGCAATGGGGAAACACCACACCCTCCGCTGCCAGACGATCGGTGTGAGGCGTGATTGCCACAGGGTCACCGGCATACCCCATTGTGTCCGATCGCTGCTGGTCGGTGAAGATGAAGACGATATTCGGTTTCTGCATTTGGATTCCTTCAATGGACAGGACAGGTCAGGCCATCAAAGTTACCAGAATCATGATTTCGGGGATAGTGGTGTAAAGGGAATGCACCATGTGCTAAGTTATAGTTCATGGTTGAGTTGATCACATCCGGTTACCAAAACGTCAAGACTGGATATCATCAATCCTCTGGAACACAAAGAGAATCCCTTCCAGCCTTACCCCCAACATTACCTGAAGTTACCGAATTTTTTCGACTGGATGCATCATTAAAACTTAACCCAAAACGGCGTGCTGAACTAGGCCAGTATATGACTCCGTTCCCTGTCAGTCGCTTCATGGCCAGCTTATTTGATGACCTGACTGGGGATTTGCAAATTCTTGACCCAGGAGCAGGAGTTGGATCATTGACTGCAGCCTTGGTCGAGAGGTGTTCTCACGAGACAAAGAAACCGCGGTCGTTATCTCTTGTTTGCTATGAAATTGAACATTCTCTTATCGACTATCTGCGTTCCACTTTGAATTGTATGCACGACCAGTCTGAGGCAGTACAGATTCCAGTCAATAGTGAAATCTATCAAAATGATTTCATACTGAGTTTTGTGAATCAATCCCAAGGAGATTTGTTTAAAGGAACGCCTGATTTGTTTACCCATGTGATAATGAATCCTCCTTATAAAAAGATAAATTCGTCTTCCAGACATCGTTTGGCTCTTCGGAGCTCGGGTATTGAAACTTCAAATCTCTACACAGGTTTCATGTTCCTTGCAGCATTGCAACTCTGCAGGGGTGGAGAAATGGTTGCTATCGTTCCTCGTTCATTCTGCAATGGCCCGTACTTCAAACCCTTCAGGGAGCAATTTTTTTCCATGATGGGATTGCAACATGTCCATGTTTTTGAGAAACGCAATTCTGCTTTCAAGAGTGATGAAGTTTTACAGGAGAACATCATCGTTCATGCAAAAAAAGGGGCAAAACCTTCAACTGTAAAGGTCACCTCAAGTGGAGGAGCGAATTTTGCATTTGAGCCTTCGACTTCAGAGTGTATCGCGGAAGATATGACACAACGACTCGTCGATTACACATCAGTAATCGATCC
The DNA here is from genome assembly GCA_026713185.1 of Gammaproteobacteria bacterium. Taxonomy (GTDB): domain Bacteria; phylum Pseudomonadota; class Gammaproteobacteria; order Pseudomonadales; family Azotimanducaceae; genus UBA7455. The sequence goes on along the minus strand of JAPOOX010000087.1, from coordinate 1,531 downwards.
GGATGATCCCGGTCAGTTCATTCACATTACATCTAACGAACTGGAGCAAGGAATCGTTGATCGGATTTCATACTTTACGGCTACTCTTGCTGATCTCAACCTTGAAGTATCGACTGGACCTGTAGTTGATTTCCGACTGAAGAAGGATTTGAGATCTGAACCGGGTAAAGATACTGCTCCACTATTTTACTCTGCTCATTTCCAGAGTGGTAAATGTGTGTGGCCGAAAGAGATGAAAAAGCCAAATGCAATTGTGGTTACCAACGAAAATCGTAAGTGGCTTTGGTCAAACAAAGGTCATTACGTGGTGACACGGCGTTTTACATCAAAGGAAGAGCGACGGCGCGTAGTCGCCTCACTTTATTCTTCTGACATACCCGGAGAATTAATCGGTTTCGAAAATCATTTGAACGTTTATCACTCCAGGCAGGAAGGTATTTCTCAGTTATTGGCGGCAGGATTAGTTGTTTATTTGAACAGCAGCCTTGTTGATCGATTTTTCCGACAGTTCAACGGACATACACAAGTAAACGCAACTGATTTGAGGTCTCTTCACTATCCGGACAGGGACGTATTGGAGCGCATCGGAAGAAAGACTCACAGTGTAGTACTTTCCCAAAGTGAGATCGACAGTCTAATTGAGGAGGAACTTGTCCACATGACCGACGATGAGAATCCATTACTAGCACAGCAAAAAATCGATGAAGCCTTGCAGATACTGATATCACTTGGAATGCCTCGTGGTCAACAGAATGAACGTTCGGCACTCACGCTCCTGGCTCTTCTTGACATGAAGCCTTCTGACGAATGGAGAGATTCAGGTAATCCTCTTATTGGCATTACACCGATCATGGATTATTGTCGTGAACAATATGGGCGAAATTATGCTCCAAATACCCGAGAGACATTTCGACGGCAAACCATGCACCAATTTGTGATGGCAGGCATCTCGCGATATAACCCAGATAGACCGGATCGTCCGGTCAATAGTCCGAAAGCGTGTTACCAGATTAGTGACGCTGCCATAGCGGTTATTCAATCGTTCGGTACGTCCAAATGGGAACCTGCTTTGGAACAATACCTTGAGGAACAAGAACCGCTAGCCACGAAGTGGGCAAAGCATCGAGAGATGCAAATGATTCCAGTCCAGGTTGCGGATGGTCAAGAGATCAACTTGACTCCCGGTGTACATAGTGAATTGATCAAACAGATCATTACAGAGTTTGCACCTCGCTTCACACCCTCTGCTGAAGTGATATATATCGGCGATACCGGAGATAAGATCGGATACTTTCAGGAGCAACGTCTTGCTGAGTTCGGAGTAGTTATAGACAAGCATGGGAAAATGCCTGATGTAGTACTCTACTTTAGAGAAAAAGATTGGTTGATGCTTGTGGAATCTGTGACTAGTACTACGTCAACTTTGTATTGATGGGTAAAGTGACTTCAATTTCGTGCGCGCCTCATCCGTTGCGAATCGCCAGTTGACGCTTATTGCTTCCTCGTTGCGCTGTTTTTGCCATGCGTTAAT
>JAPOOX010000151.1 GCA_026713185.1 Gammaproteobacteria bacterium | reverse complement strand
TTTGCACCAGCATAATGTCGGAGCGCCGAGTTGGAGGAGCATGACTACAGGCATGCGGGGGAAGCTCGGGAATCCGGGAGGGACGCGCAGACGCTGGTGCAAATGAATGCCCCAAAGCCATCTGCGAACACACTCGTTAATGAAACAGGCTCCCGGCATTGGTGCACTGTTGTCACTGGTTTTTCTTCATCATGATGGACGTAATCAGGGAAATGATCGTGCCGATCACCATGGACCCAACTGCGCCAAACAGAGACGCGACCATCGGGCTTGTAAACTTCGCCTGATATTCCAGAGCTATCCTGATTTGCTCATCAGGAAGACCCTGCATCAGCATTGCCTCTTCTGCCGCGTCGAGACTACGACTCATCGCCTGGGTATCGATATAACCCAGGTGGATGAATCCATAGACACCTGCCACTATCGCGTAGTAGAGAACAATCAGTACCCCCAAACCCACCATTGTGCCGTAACCTGCCGATGCTGTTTGCGTTTTGCCGTACTCATATTGTCCCCATAAGATGATTAACACCAACAGCACGGCATGTACAATGTTCAGCCATGCTGAATCCTGCATATGCAGCACAAAAAACAGGAGGGTTATGACTATCGCTACGATGGCTCCAAGCACACCATATTTACCGGCGAAGACGAACAGGGATGATTCTTTATTTTCCATTAGCAAATTTTCCTGCGAATTGAGTACAATGCAGAATAATACTACGATACAGACAGTCAATCTCCGATATCGATAATTTTCTACCGGTTCTGGCACAATATCTGATGCAGACAGGGATATTTCCCACAGATTTATGCTGGTTCATGGATTACACTATAGAATGTTGATACACGGATTACACTTTCGCATCACGGCTATACTCTACTTCATTTAACTTGCAATATTTCTCCATGGCGAAACCAGATTACAAACAGTTAGTTAATCGTTACTTTGACCTGGACGAATATACGCAAATGATTATGCGGTTACTGGCAGTGATTTATGAACCCACTAATCAGAGTACTTTCAATTTCATTCTCAAGTCTTATCTGGTTTCCAACCCGATACGTGAGTTACCGTTCCAGATTCATCATCGAACCACGCCAGTCACCCCGACAGCTCCGAAGAGTCAACAATTACCATTTCGCCCTCTCACCAAATCTTTGCGCAAGAAACTTGAAAGTAAAAAAATAATCAGTTTCACCAAAGGTGGCCAACTGCAGTGCGCACAACTCCTTAAGTCATACCTGACCCATGAAGCGGTATTACTACATGAATTCGAGGGTATGAAGACCGCTTCAGTGCAACATATCTCACTGCAATATTTCGGTTATGATTCTTATCTGGATACGGTCAAGGTGAAGAGGCAACTGCACTACGCGGTACATCAAGGGAATGCCAGGGAAATCCTGAAACTTCTCGACATCCAGGATCCCTATAGCCCGTTACAGTTGGAAGAAGAGCATTTGCTGATGGAGGTCTGCGCCGACCCGGTTGACAGAATTGTTTACGAATCCTGGCCTCAGTGGCTTCAGTATCAGGTGCTGAATTCCATCCTGAAAACAAATCTTCTCCACTGGTCTGATGCCACTCTTTTCTTTGAACTCCTGGAAACAACGCTGGTCAACGCTGACCCACCGGAGCCGGTGCTCGCGCTGTACACCGAGCAATGCATGATCAGAGGGGAATGGCAGAAAATGCAGCGAAGTCTGGCGAAGCTTGACACTATACAGGGGGATACACTCAGGGCTTGTTTACTGTTTATGCAGGGTGATGATGATGCCGTGGATTCCTTCAAGTCCGTCCTGGCCAGAATTCGCAAGGAC
>JAPOOX010000021.1 GCA_026713185.1 Gammaproteobacteria bacterium | reverse complement strand
CAAGTTGCAGCAGATGAGAGCATACACTATTGATCCTTCGATAATTGGCGATATGGTGCTGTATGCGATACAGAATGATATTTTCTATATCCTCTCCCACCCGGAGTTTAAACAGTCAATCGAAAATCGATCCGAAGAAATCAGAAGCTATTTCGATCTGTGGGCCCAGTGGCGTCTCGATCAGGAAAGCTGACCTGGAATCGGTGGGTTTACTGCCCGGCATCGATGTTCGCGGTCAATTTCATCGGTGCGGGTTTGGGACCATTACTCATCTTTTCTTCGCCACAAAGCACCAACAACGCGAACTCGTCTCCTAGTCGACTTCAGCGGGCTAAAACCCGCCCGGCCGCTCGCGGGGTGAGTTCTCCTGGTGGTATTGTAGAGTATCAACACCTGCCTTGTGCCTGTTAGACTTGCCGGTTGATCATGGTTCGCAATAATTTCATGCTTTCAATATGGATTTGAGTGCAGCCCAGGCGATAAAATCAGTACGGTTCCCAGGTTCCAATTACCGGGGTCAGAATGAATGGTGTCAAGTTGCTCAGTATAGTTTCCTGCATTAGGTTGCTGCTCGGTTCAGGCGTTGTGCTGGTCTGTCTGACCGCGGGTGCCCAGGAACCGTGTTCGAATCCGGTCTACGCCCACGGCATATCGCATCTGCTGCCGTTGAAATACCCGGGTGACTTTACCCACTTCGAATATACCAATCCGGACGCGCCTAAAGAAGGTGAGATCCGTACCGCGCAGTTGGGTACCTTCGACAACTACAACAGCATCATCGAAAAGGGCCGGATTGGCGCAGGTTTTGAAACTCAGGGGGCACTCGTTTACGACAGGCTGCTGGAGCCTGCCATCGATGAGCCCGTCAGCTATTACGGTCGACTGGCACAGGGTGTAGTGGTCGGACCTGAACTGGCCTGGATCGCGTTTAAATTGCGTGGGAACGCGGTCTGGCACGATGGCGAACCGATCACCGTTGATGATGTGTTATTTACCTATGAGATGTTTGAGAAGCACGGTTCCGTTGCGATCAAAACAGCCCTGGCCGGCATCGACAGGGTATTTTCATTTGGCGACAGGGAGGTATGTTTTGTCATCAGGCAGGACATTCAATTAAATCCGACATTGCCATTTACCATAGGGAGTTTCAATATTTTGCCTGAACACTACTGGTCTGATCACGACATATCAAAAACGACCATAGTGCCACCACTGGGGAGTGGACCCTACCGGCTGGTGCAGGCGGAAATCGGACGCAACCTGGTTTATGAACGTGTCGATGATTACTGGGGTCAGAACATACCCGTCAATAAAGGCAGATTTAACTTCGACTTTGTGAAGTTCGACTACTTCAAGGACGAAACTGTCATGATTGAAGCACACAAGAGCCATGTGTACGATGTCAGGGAAGAAGGCGTCTCAAAAGACTGGGCGACACAATATGGCTTTCCCGCCGTCAAAGCGGGTTTGTTCAAACGCGATTTAAGACCCCTGTCACGTGTGGAGGGTCTTTGGTGGCCGATCATCTGGAACCTCGATCGGCCCAAGTTGCGTGATATACGGGTCCGCGAGGCACTCTGGCTGATGTTCAACTTTGACTGGACCAACCGCGTGTTGTTCCATGATTTTTACAAGCCGGGAGTCAGTATATTTCAGAATTCACCCATGGCGCACCACGGACTGCCCAACGAGAAGGAACTGGCGTTGCTTGAGCCATGGCGTGATCAGGTGCCGGCACGTGTATTCACGGATGAGTTCAGGCATCCGAACAGTTCAGGTCAAGTCACCCGGCGTGAAATCCTGAAGAGAGCGCTTGCTCTGTTCGAAGCGGCTGGTTGGGAAGTTCAGGACGGTATTATGCGTAACGTTGAGACCGGCATGCCGTTTACCCTGGACTTTATCGGCGTTTCGTATTATTCCCTTCGACAAAATCTGTCACTGTTTCAGAATCTTGAAGCGATTGGCATTGCCACGACAGGGTATTCACCTGAAGTGTCGAATTGGCTGCACCGGAGTCGCACCGGGAAGTTTGACGGCAACAGCATGCGTTATGGACCAAGCAAAACACCCGGCCTGCAACTGCGTAACTGGTTTGGCAGCGCCGCAGCCGATGAGGATTATGGACAAAACTGGATCCGTATTCGCAATCCTGCCATCGACAGCCTGATTGATTCAATTATCGCGGCTGACACGGCCGAGGATCTTTATGCCGCAACCCGGGCATTGGACCGGGTCATCATGTGGAATTTCTATTTAATTCCCGTCGGTTCCCAGCCGGGGTTCCGCCTCGTACATTGGGATAAATTTGGTGAAGTCAGAAATGACAATCTCGATCGAGTGCCGTTCATCGATGCGTGGTGGTGGGATGAAGAAAAAGCACAGCGGGTCATCGACGGTATCGTGGAACTGAATCAATAATCAGACAGTGCACCTGTCATCCGTCAAACAGATTGGCAAGACGTTGCTTCATGTTATCGGCCACATATAACGCCAGCGCCTGAATCGTGCGCGTTGGATTGACGCCGGCGCAGGTGACAAAAATGCTGCCGTCGATAATAAACAGGTTCTTCACGTCGTGGCTGCGTCCCCACTCGTTAACCACTGACTTTGCCGGGTCGACGCCCATACGTGCGGTACCCATCAGGTGCCAGCCGCCAATGGGGATAGGAGATGTTGACCGCACCTCGATCGCGCCTGCAGCTTCGAGCACCTCGGTGGCACGGGCAATGGAAAAGTTGAGCATGTTGCGGCTGTTTTCGTTCAGTCTGTAGTCAATCCTGGGGGCCGGTATACCATCAGGGTCTTTCAGTTCCGGGTCCAGGGTGACGGTATTGTGTTCTTCCGGCAGGTCTTCACAGATACCGACCATGCCGGCCATTCGATTGACTACCCTGCGAGCTGACCGGTGATGATCTTCGCCCCACGAGATATGCCCGGATGCCATATTACCCTGGACAGTCGACATTGGTGCGCGCCCACGGGCGCCTTCAAAGGTAAACCCGCGCACATGACCGCGCGACATGTCCGTTTCGTAGAACTCCTGGCTCCAGATACAAACAGGCCCCCTGGGACCATCGAGTTCGGTATCGAAGATTCCCATCGTCTCTGAATAGGGATGGAACATGAGGTTCTTGCCAACGAGACCGCTGCTGTTCGCCAAACCATCAGGAAACAGGTTTGAGGTCGAGTTCAACAATAACCTCGGTGTGCCCACCCCGTTACAGGCAAGAATGACGACCTCTGCGCTGATGAAGCACTCGTTGCCTTGCGCATCGTAGTAGATCGCCCCGGATGCCATGCCCTCGTTGTTGATGGTAATCTCACGCACCCGGCAACGGGTTCTGAGTTCGACACCGGCACGAACCGCATGCGGCCAATAGGTGATGTCTGTGCTGCCTTTGGCGCCCTGGGCACAACCAACATAGCAGGAACCGATATTGATGCACTTGTCGCGACCGTCATAGGGCTCTGTTGCAATTGCAGCATCTGATGGCCACCAGTGCCAACCCATCGTATTGAATCCCTGCGCCAGTCTGGCGCCGGACTTGCCTAGCGGCAATGGAGGCATGATGGCAGGCTTAGGTGGATACGCGGGATCACCGGCGAGACCGGAAACACCCATCATGCGATCATTTTCATCATAATAAGGTTCGAGCGTTTCGTAGTCGACAGGCCAGTCATCGGCAACGCCGTCCAGTGTCCTGACACGAAAATCCGACGGATGAAAGCGCGGGAAGTGTGCGGCGTAAAAAATTGTGCCGCCACCCACGCCGTTAAAATTGGCAACGGCAATGGGCGAGTTTTTATCATTGATCGGATAGTCTGTGGTGCGCCCACGGACATTGGGGCTGATATTAAATTCCCCCCGGGTACGGGACTCCCAGTCCATAAAATTGCTTGGGTAGTCAGCCTGCTTCATCCAGTCGCCCTGCTCGAGGCAGACGATATGCATGCGCGTTTCGGCAAGGCTCCAGGCGGTCGCAGCGCCGGATGCGCCGGCGCCGATGATGAGTACATCGACATGATCTCCAGCCATCCATCACCCCTTTGTCTTGTGTTCTGTTTTAGATGGCCAAATCCTGCAGGTTGTAATCGCGAATCACCTTCTCGTATATTTCGGGTGACCAGCGATACTCATCTTCCATACCCAAAAAGGGCTGATAGACATATCGTCGCTCTTCAGGGTAGTACTGCGCACGCGCATCGATGGCGACGGCAATGACACTCGAACGTTCGAATATCCGCTGTTCATCATACACAACCTCTTTCTTCTGAGAGAGTGCGCCATGTGCTCCGAGTACCGAACTGCGGCGATGGAAACCAAAGGTCATCGAAACCCGGAGGTCGGGAGAGGTATTGGCAAAGGAACCGTGCAGTAACTGCCGGTTGACTATCGTTACATCACCTGCGCTGCAGGTCAGCGGTATCGCCGCCGGTAACCGGTCCGAACCGTTGTTGGCAGCTACCATGGCTTTGATGTCGGCACGACCGGTCTTATGGGTTCCGGGGACGACCCACAGGCAGTTAGCGGGTGTACTCGGATATAGCTGGATCTGAAAATTGAAACCATGGATGCCAGGATCCCAGTTTGGCGAATCCCAGTGCGTGACACCGTCCTGATGCCACGCGACAGAGCCACCCAGCCCTGGCTGCTTCACAAAAACAGCATCATTGAAGGGTACGAAGTCTGGACCGTTTATAGTCTCCGCGATGGTCAGCAGTAACGGATGACCATAAAGCCGTAGCCCGGAATTCATGGTCTGGCACATGCCTCCCATGATGTACACCACCTCTTCTGGCGCACCCGGGTCGGGTATCGCCTCGGTCATCTTGCTCTGGTGGCGACCCCTCAATTTAGTCGTACCACCCCATGGGTCCGATAACGGCTTGACAAACGTATAGCATGGGACAGCAAATTCCTGTCCAAACGCTTTTCTTCCCCTGGCATCGACTACGGCATCGCGACCGACCGGCGCATGGTCCAACAGATGGTCTGTATCAGCCCGCAGTTCTCTGATCTCATCCGGATCGATTACATTTTCAAATATATAAAAACCGTGTTCACGGAACGCATCAAGAATTTCCGGGTGCAGTTTGCCGTTGTCATCCAGGCACAACGGTCCCCGGTTGCCAATAGCACGACCCCGGTCTACACCCTCACGAATGTAGTCCGCCATACTGTCTGCGTGTTCTTTGGCCGTTATGGGCACCGTCAGATTTACCGGAATTCCTGCTTCATGACACTTATTATAAACCCACTGAACAACAAATTGTCATGTTATATCACTCTCGGAATCTTCATATGAATACCTACT
>JAPOOX010000102.1 GCA_026713185.1 Gammaproteobacteria bacterium | reverse complement strand
TCACCATGCTGGCGGGACTCTATGTCACCGGAGTGGCGGCAGCCGGCGCCGGCGCCAGCCTGCGTGACGTCATCGGTAGTGCAGACAGCTATCTTGCACTGCTTTGGGCATCAGTAACGGCTGTCATGGTCGCTGTGTGCCTGAGCATAGGGCAACGCATTCTTTCGGTCTCCGAGACGGTGGATGCCTGGTATTCGGGTAGCCGGTCCATGCTGCTTGCAGTGATCATACTGGTGCTTGCATGGGCATTATCGAACGTTAACTCGGAATTGCACACCGCGGAATATCTCACCGCACTCCTTGGCGATAAACTGGACGCACGACTGCTACCCGCCGCGGTATTCATTCTGGCCGCGCTGACAGCATTTGCCACTGGCACGAGTTGGGGAGTGATGGGCATTCTGATGCCACTGGTGATCCCGCTGGCATGGACGAGTATGCAATTTCAGGGGCTTGAGGGTGCCGAACACCTTTTGTATGCATCCGTATCCGCCGTGCTGGCTGGCGCCGTCATGGGTGATCATGCTTCGCCAATTTCGGATACCACAGTCCTCTCCTCAGCCGCTGCATCCTGCGACCACATCGAACATGTACGAACCCAGGTTCCCTACGTACTTACTGTAGGCGCCATCTCGATCACTATGGGTTCGGTCCCATCGGCGTTTGGCGTGCCCTGGTGGGTGTGTCTGATCGTTGGCGCGATATGCATCATTGCAGCCGTACGCTGGCTGGGTCGCCCAGTCCAGGGTACCGGTTGAAGCGGCTATCACTGCATGTTTCTCGCCAGGTTGAGTGTGTTTCTCTTCGCAGCCCTTGCGACGGTCGCCCAGGGGCAGGTCGATAGCAGGGGAGAACAATCTGATGCAATCACGATGTTCGGGAACCAACCGGATGATCGCAACTTCACAGATATAACGTCTTTGGACCGGCAATTTCCCATTGGCCACGACAACGGCGCAACAAACTCAGGCAATAGGGAAGTAGAAATTCCAGATGAGCGCCTGCGAGTTGCTGTCGAGCGTGAGTTGCGTAAGGAGTCTGGTGCAATCATCACTGTGGCCGACATGTTGACGTTGACCGAGTTGTCTGCCGAGTCAATGGGTATATCCGATTTGACAGGGCTTGAGTTCGCCACCGGACTAGTGTCGTTGTATTTTGCCAACAACGAAGTTGAAGACTTGTCGCCATTGCAAACGGCTCCACGTCTATTTGTCTTATCGATTTAACACTGCTATGTTGGACGCTAATAAAGTGGAGTGGCAATCGAGTGACTTCCGTCAGAATGCAACAGTGTGCAATTCATGTGAGTGTTGAGTTCGCCGTACCGTTACTTGACTGGAATGGCGTGGCAACGCGGTTCTTCTCGATGATACAAAGGGAACTTGTCAACGTCATTCAGATCAAGCCCCTGGACTTCGTTGAAAGAAATGGGAATTCACCTGGAGAATCAGAGGCGATTTACAGAGTGTTCGGAGGCCCAAGCGCGATAACTCTATCTGCTGAGAAATTGTTGTTGAGTTTTCCCAATCTCGTACCATCCGACTTTGAATTACTGGTTAAAATGATGAAGGCTGTGGACGATGGATTTTCCAGGGAATTTGCTGGCTACGAACTTCGTTCAATCCGCTGTTCCTTTGACGGACATGCAGATATTGCCGATGGAAGCCCTGTCGCCGATTATTTAGACCGCTATCGGGACAGGGACACTTACGCTGCAAGTATATTTCAAAACTATGGCTCTGCGATTTACAGTCAGGGCACAAGATTTAGTGTCAGGGACGAAGAAGGGAAGTGGGTCTTGTTCTGCCTCGCCGAAAAGAGTGAATCCGTCCAGAATGGATTATTTCTCAATCTCGATGCAACGATATTGGAACTGGGAACAAACGATGACTTTGATACCAGGCTAAAGCGAGTACTGGATTTGGTCATAGTTTGTTTTAATGCCCTCAAGCTGGAGTGGAACTATGAGTATTAGTCCATCCGCGGCCTCAGACAGTCCGCGACTGAGCCCTCCCTACGAGCGTAGAGAACGCTCTTTGCAAGCTGCGCCACCGGCTAACAAACCCACCAGTTCTCCTCCAGGCGGAGCTGCCGGATTGGTTAGTCTCAATCTGCACTTGACAACCAAGACGGGCCGATTCAATCCAAGCCTGCACACAAGCGAGGCAAGCAGACCAAGAGGTGTATTTGACGCTTTTGTGAACACTTGTCAGAGATGGCGGCTAGGTCAAGAAGAGCAAGTAGTCCTACTCGGACGACAGCCCGGTGATTCTCTCGTTTACCAATTGCTCGCTGGGAGAATCCGCGTCTTGTCAATAGATGCGGAAGACCGAGCAGGCTACATTGTAGTCATTAGCCTGGCACTCGGAGCTTTGTTTGACGAGAATATCGAGGCGGAGAATGATTGGCTGCGACAACCCAGGGCTGGATTGGAGGGCAAAACCCCTCTTGAACATATGCTTGAAGGATCAATGGTGCATCTGCTTGATGTAGTGCAATTAACAAGGCGAGAAAGAGGTCTTTGACACTTGTTGGAGCAATTTAACTTTTTTCAACACACGACTCAGACGCTTCGGCTCGCCTCGCTACCCAGGAACAACCCCAATTCCACATTACTAAGGCGCGGTGTCAGCCCAGAAAATCTCTTTCCCAGCAGCTCGACTATTGCTCGCCTTGGGGAGGTATTCAGCGTGGAACAAGTCGTCGAAGATTCCTTTGTTGAGAAACCCAACAGGACCAAACCCTTTCCCGTGGGAAGGTTCAGTGATGGTTCTTTTCCGGTCTACTACTCAGCACTTGAAGAAGCCACCTGCCAACAAGAACTGGCGTTTAACCTGGCAAGGGAGTTCTCGGGCGAACCAGGCGACACATCTGGCCACCCACGCTCATTCAGCCTGATTAGTTGCTTCTACTCAGGCACAACCTCTGATCTGCGCGGCCGCGAACAAGCTCATCCTGAGTTGATAAGCCAAACAGAAGAGGGATATCCGTTCTGCCAAAGTCTCGGCTTCGAATCCGTAAGATTAAAGATAGATGCTTTTCTTGCGCCTTCGGCTCGATTTCATAGCGGCACATGTATTCCTGTTTTCAACCGAAGCGCTCTTTCGAATCCTGCTATACGTGCAAGATTCAAAGTACTTGTAGATGACGGTGATGTCGAGTTTCAACAAGAGCCATTCCAATAGATTGAACAGGTAACCAGCATCGTCGAACGTATTGATCTTTATAGCAGCGAAAGCCTGCACTATGGGATCATATTCATACCAATTCCATAACATTACCCCTGTAGTGTCGATGGCTCTTTCAGGTATCATGAGCAAATGTTCCCGCTGTATCCGGAAATCAAACCTTTCGCCCGTTATCGACTTAAAGTGGATGATGTGCATGAATTATACGTGGATGAAAGCGGTAACAAAGAAGGCATACCCGTATTGTTTATCCATGCCGGTCCGGGATCGGGTTGTGAATTTGACAGTCGATGTTTTTTCAATCCGGAAAAATACCGCATTGTGTTATTTGATCAGCGCGGTGCGGGTCGTTCTACACCAAACTGTGAACTACGCAACAACAGAACGCAGGATCTGGTATCCGATATGGAAAAGATTCGCAAATCTCTTTCAATCGACAAGTGGGTTCTGTTTGGTGGTGGATGGGGTTCGACACTTTCCCTGGTATATGCCGAAACGCACCCGAACAGTGTCCTGGGTCTTGTCCTGCGGGGAATATTCCTTGGACGGCGCAAAGACATCGACTGGTTTTACCAGGAAGGAGCCAGCAGATTTTATCCTGACCACTGGGCAGACTATATTGAACCTGTACCCGCCAGTAACAGGGACAGCCTGTTGGCTGCTTATCATCGCATCATTAACGGTGAGAACGAACTTGCAAGAATGGGTGCGGCAAAGTCCTGGTCGGCATGGGAAGCCCATTGCTCCAACCTGCATCCCAATCAACGGCTAATCAGACATCTGTCGGATTCCCACAGATCACTCGCCCGCTGCCGGATCGGTACGCACTATCTGTTGAATGACTGCTTTCTGGAGCAAAACCAGATTATCAACCAGGCCGGAAATCTGCGGGATATTCCCGGGATTCTTGTACACGGGCGATTCGATACCATCTGCCCACTGGACAATGCTCATGAACTGCACGTTGCCTGGCCGGACTCACAGTTGTTTATCGTTCGTGAAGCCGGCCATTCTGCTACAGAACCAGCGTTGACTGATGCGTTGATCAGGGCAACCCGTGACATGGCAATCCGTTTTGAAGCAGACTTCGGGGTCTGAAAATCATGCTGGGCCTCATTCAGAAAGTGTCCATGGCATCAGTGGAAGTGGCAGGAACAGTCGTAGGAAAAATTGACATGGGCCTGCTGCTTCTGCTGGGTATTGAGAAACAGGATACCAGCAGGAACGTTGAACGACTGCTCAACAAGGTCGTCTCTTACAGGGTGTTCCCGGATGAGAGGGGCCACATGAATCTGAGTCTGCTGGATGTAAAGGGAGCGTTGTTGATCGTGTCCCAGTTCACGCTGGTCGCGGATACTGGAAAAGGGCTGAGGCCATCTTTCTCGTCCGGTGCGCCACCGGCAAAAGCCCGTCAGCTTTATGATGAATTCGTAGCCGCATCGGGTACCCTGTGCCCCACCAGTAGTGGTGAGTTCGGAGCTGATATGAATGTGCACCTGGTCAACAGCGGACCTGTGACGTTTATTCTCCAGGGTTAGTTCCCGGTTTCATAAATCGCGAAAATATTATGCCGAGTTCAAACAGCACCCACATGGG
>JAPOOX010000074.1 GCA_026713185.1 Gammaproteobacteria bacterium | reverse complement strand
GAACAGGAAATTCAGGAATCGTCTGATTCGGAATCATTGATGGATGATTCAGTGGAGGAATTCGCAGAAGCATCAGAAGAAGAATCGGTAGAAAAATCGTCAGAATCACCAGCAGAAAATTCAGTAGACACATCCGTTGAAATACCGGTGGAAGATCCAGTGGAAACATCTGCGGAAACGAAAGTGGAAGATCCTGTAGAAATATCCTCGGAAGCAACAGCGGATGATGAGGAATTACCCGGTGACCCCTCTCCTGAGGAAAATCCCCTGGAACTGGAACTGAATAATGCACTCAAGGAAGTTGAGAAATTCAAGGATATGGCGATCAGGGCAGAAGCCGAGATGCAGAATGTCCGCCGTCGTGCCGAACGGGATGTGGAGAATGCACATAAATATGGGCTGGAACGGATACTGACAAATCTCCTGCCCGTTATCGATGGTCTGGAAAAGGCGCTTGAGTCAGCGCCAGAAGAAGATGATCCTGTCATCGACGGGGTCAGATTAACCTTCAAGCTGGTGCAGAATGTGCTCGAAAAAGAGTCAGTAGAGGTTATTGACCCGCTGGGCGAACCGTTTAACCCCAATGAGCATGAAGCAATGTCGGTGGTGGAAAATCCCGATATGGAGCCCAACTCTGTATGCCTCGTGATCCAGAAAGGCTACAAACTGAATCAGCGATTGGTTCGACCTGCAATGGTGATGGTGACTAAGGCCCCGTTGGAGCAAGACCAAGACCCTTGAAATTCAGCCAATGAGGCCAATATAAACAGACAGAAAGGTGTGGTTGTCCTTCAGGGGCAGACCAGGTAACAGAAGGAGAATTCAGGATGGGAAAAATAATTGGTATAGATTTGGGAACGACTAATTCCTGTGTAGCGGTGATGGAAGGCAAGGACCCCAGGATTATCGAAAATTCAGAAGGAGACAGAACAACTCCTTCAATTGTCGGATATTCCGATGATGAGGTTCTGGTTGGTCAGTCTGCCAAACGTCAGTCCGTCACCAATCCCCAGAATACACTCTTTGCAGTCAAGCGTCTGATCGGACGTCAATTTGACGATGACATCGTGCAACGGGACATCAGTATGGTCCCGTACACCATTGCCAAGGCTGACAACGGGGATGCCTGGGTTGATGTCAAAGGTAAAAAAATAGCGCCGCCCCAGGTTTCTGCACAGGTGCTGGGCAAGATGAAGAAAACTGCAGAAGACTACCTGGGAGAAGAGGTCACCGATGCTGTGATCACCGTACCGGCCTACTTCAATGATTCACAACGTCAGGCTACCAAGGACGCAGGCAGAATCGCCGGTCTGGATGTCAAGCGTATCATCAATGAGCCAACCGCAGCCGCGCTTGCCTATGGTATGGATAAATCTACCGGAGATTCCGTCATTGCGGTTTACGACCTGGGCGGTGGGACATTCGATATATCCATTATCGAAATTGCCGATGTAGATGGTGAAAAACAGTTTGAGGTGTTGTCCACCAATGGTGATACATTCCTGGGTGGCGAGGACTTTGACCTGCGGCTGATTGAATATCTGGCCGATGAGTTCAAGAAGGAACATGGCATGGATCTGCACAATGATCCACTGGCCCTGCAGCGTTTGAAGGAAGCCGCGGAAAAAGCCAAGATCGAACTGTCCAGCAGTGGTCAGACCGAAGTCAATCTGCCCTATATTACAGCGGATCAGTCAGGTCCGAAGCATCTGGTGATCAAGGTTACCCAGGCAAAACTGGAATCGTTGGTAGAGGATCTGGTGGACAGTACCCTGGGGCCGGTCCGAACGGCCTTGAAAGATGCTGATAAAGGTGTTTCTGAAATTGATGACATTATCCTGGTAGGTGGTCAGACACGGATGCCACTGGTACAGAAAAAGGTCAAGGAATTCTTCGGCAATGATCCCCGCAAGGATGTTAATCCGGATGAGGCTGTCGCCATGGGCGCATCTATCCAGGCTGCAGTATTGTCAGGAGATGTCAAGGATGTGTTACTCCTGGACGTTACGCCGCTGTCTCTTGGTATTGAGACCATGGGCGGTGTCATGAGCACACTGATTGAGAAGAATACGACCATCCCGACGAAGAAAGCGCAGGTGTTTTCGACCGCGGAAGACAATCAGCCGGCAGTAACCATTCATGTATTGCAGGGAGAACGAAAGCAGTCTGCACAAAACAAATCTCTTGGCAGATTCGATTTGGCCGATATACCCCCAGCGCCTCGTGGAATTCCCCAGATTGAAGTCAGCTTCGATCTGGATGCCAATGGGATACTGAATGTTTCCGCCAAAGACAAGGAAACTGCTAAAGAGCAATCTATTGTCATCAAGGCTTCCGGTGGATTGACAGATGAAGAAATTGCCAAAATGGTTGCCGATGCCGAATCTCATGCAGAAGAAGACCTCAGGTTCGAAGAACTTGTTACCGCAAGAAACGCTGCGGACAGCATGATCCACTCGACCAGGAAAATTCTGGAAGAAGCTGGCGACAAGGTCACAGATGAAGAAAAGAACAGCATTGAAGCGGCGATCAGCGACCTGGAAGAAGCCGTCAAGGGAGACGATAAGGGCGATATAGAAGCCAAGACTCAGAAACTGACGGAAACATCATCAACGCTTGCCCAAAAGATGTACGCAGAGCAGGCACAGAGCGCCGCACAGGAAGCCGGGGATACAACATCGGATGGTGCAGGTGCAGGTGATGATGCCGTGGACGCCGAGGTTGAAGAGGTCAAGGACGATAAATAACGGGTTTTCGGAAGAATAGCGGTATGACAGCAAAACGTGATTATTACGAAATTCTCGGTGTTTCCCGCAATGCTTCCGAAAAAGATATAAAGAAAGCCTATCGCCGCCTGGCGATGAAATATCATCCAGACCGGAATCCTGATAGCGCTGAGGCTGAAGAAAAGTTCAAGGAACTCAGTGAAGCGGCTGAAGTTTTGTCTGATGAGCAGAAACGTTCGACATACGATCAATTTGGTCATGCAGGGCTTCAGGGGAGTAACGGTGGCAGTGGCGGCTTTGGTTCGGGCAATTTCAGCTCGATTTTCGATGATGTCTTCGGCGATATTTTCAGTTCCGGCCGGGGGCAGAACAGGGTCCAGCAAGGATCAGACCTGAAGTATGTTCTGGACCTCTCTCTGGAAGATGCGGTTCGCGGTACCAGTCCCAGGATCAAACTGACGACACTTGTCGAGTGCATGGAATGTCTTGGTTCCGGGGCAAAAAAAGGTTCGTCGCCCATTGCCTGTGTGCAGTGCGGTGGCACTGGTCAAAGGACATCCAGGCAGGGCTTTTTTCAGATGCAGAGTCCATGTCAGCGATGTCGTGGTACCGGTAAGGTCATCTCTGATCCCTGTAAGAGATGTCATGGTCAGGGCCGTGTCAACGAACCAAAAACACTGTCTGTAAAAGTACCGCCCGGCGTCGATACAGGTGATCGCATTCGCTTGTCGGGGCAGGGTGAAGCTGGCCCCAACGGTGGACCTGCCGGCGACCTGTATGTTGAGGTTGATGTACAGGAACATCCCATATTTACCCGTGAAAGAGAGAACCTGTATTGTGAAGTCCCTGTCAGTTTTGTTGACGCCGCATTGGGTTGCAACCTGGAAGTCCCTACCCTGGACGGAAAGGTCAGTCTGAAAATTCCGCAGGAGACACAGACCGGAAAATTGTTCCGTCTGCGCAACAGGGGTGTTGACATGACCCGGATACGTGGTGGTAGTGTTGGGGATTTGTATTGTCGTATTGCCGTCGAGACGCCTGTGAATTTGTCCAAAAAACAAAAGGAATTGCTTCGGGAATTCGCCAAAGCGAGCAGCGATAGACAATCACCCAGACAGACCTCATGGTTCAAGGGTGTAAAGAAATTTTTTGATGGACTGACTGATGGAAATTGAAGTTGATGGCGCCACACTACATGTGGAAATCGATGGCAGTGCAGACAATCCTGCACTGCTGCTCTGGCCACCGGGCAGTTGTACGGTACGTGTCTGGGATCATTACATTCCCATACTGAGCGAGCGCTTCCAGGTGGTGCGTATTGACATACGTGGCTGGGGAGAAAGCTCACCGGCCGCCGACCCTGCCCAATACACCCTGGAACAATATGCACAGGATGCCTGCGATGTGCTTGATCACCTTGGCATCAAACGCTGCCACGTCTGGTCGCAGTCCTGGGGAACCCGTCCCAACATCGTGTTCTGTGCGTTCAACCCGGACAGAGTCATATCCGCGGCATTATATGCGGCCAACACGGACCTGCCCGATCAAGCGGCACAGCGCGAAGGTACTATCCGCGCCGCAGAAGAACGCAAGAAACTGGGCATCAAAACCATGAAAGCCGCAGAGGGATTCCTTGTCCATAAACATCCGGAAGCAGCCAGTCTGGTCGCAAAGGCACTACGTAAATTTGACCTGTCGAAGGTGATAGACAAACTCACAATGCCAGTGTTGATCGGTACAGGAAGAGAAGACCCCAATCTGGTTTCTTCCCGGGTTATTGCCAGGACGGCGCCGAATGCAAAACTGGTGGAATTTCCCGCCGTTGGTCACAACTCGATCCTCGAGAATCCTGATCTGGCACTGGAAACATTTCTCGAGTTTCAGGATTCCCTTTAGACAGTTCCCTCTCCCGGTAAGGCTCTAACCGTAGCATATTCGCCTTGCGCCTGTTGCCGCGAGTCACAATCGAGTATTCTTGTCGCCTTTTCATCGTTGGAAGAAACCTATGCGCGCAGAACTGGAACGCTTCATGGTCGAACCCCGGGATGCCGGGGTCGACGAGGACAAGCTTGCGGCGCTTATCGCCCGTGCCCGACAGGAGGTCGACGAGGGACTGTTGCCGGCTGCACAGGTGGCGCTTGCCAAGGATGGAAGGCTGGTTTGCTTCGAGACATTTGGCGCCGCCGACAACAATTCCCTGTTTTGCATTTTTTCCGCAACCAAGGCCATCACTTCGGCGGCTGCCTGGCTGCTCATTCAGGAGGGAAAACTGGATACCAGCAAAAAGGTCATCGACGTAATACCCGAGTTCGGCAGCCATGGTAAGGACGCCGTCGTTATCGAGCAACTGTTTACACACACCGCCGGCTTCCCAAGTGCGCCGTTTCGGCCCACCGACTGGTTTGACTATAAACGGCGTTTAGGACGTTTCGAACAGTGGACGCTCAATTGGCCTGTTGGTGATCGATTTGAATATCACCCGACCTCCAGCATGTGGGTCATTGCCGAGATCATTGAGCGACTCTCGGGCAAACCATACGATGCTTTCGTCCGCGAACGCATCGCTGAGCCCCTGGGGCTGCCAGACATGTGGGTGGGTCTTCCGGTTACCGAGCACGATCGGGTGGTGGACTGCTGTCATACCGGAGATCCGCTGACCTCGGAGGACTATGCCAGGCTCGGTATTCCCGAACCGCCGGTTACCGAGGTGACAGAGGAGGCCATCCTGTCGTTCAATCGGAGCGAAATCCGCCAGGTACCGACCCCGGGCGGGGGTGGTATCATGTCTGCAGCCGAGTTGGCGCTGCTCTACCAGGCGCTGATTTCGGGCAAGAGCATCACGGGCGAGACCCTGTGGACGCGCGAGACCCTTGCCATGGCGCGTAAAGTCATATCCCGGGGATATGTTGACCTGCTGACCGGTGTACCGGTGAACAGGGCGCTCGGGGTTGTAGTGGCGGGTGAAAAATGGCGTAATATGCGCGGCTTTGGCCATACCAACAGTGAATTCACCTTTGGACACGGCGGCGCCGGCGGACAGATTGCATGGGGTGATCCAGGCACTGGCATCAGCCTCGGTT
>JAPOOX010000136.1 GCA_026713185.1 Gammaproteobacteria bacterium | reverse complement strand
TTCAGACCAAGATGACGGAAGAAGTGCGCCGCCTGGTTTGACAGGCAATCGAGTTCTGCATAGGTAACAGACTCACCCGTTCCCGCCATCATGCAGGCTGTTTTATCTGGTCGAACCTGATGATGGTAACCAGGATACATGTCAGCAGGCTGTCAGGAATCTTTGCCTTTGGGTTTGAAAGCCGGCATGGGAAACGGTGCAATGTTGCCGCCTTTGGCTTCACTGATTTTACCTATGCCTTCTTTGTCCACCTCGTCAATTCTTGCAACTGAGTGAATGGGAATATAGCTTCGATTGACACCTTCGAATTCAGACTTGAGGCGTTCCTCGCTTGGATCAACCAACATTTGAGACCGTTCCCCAAATACCAGTTCTTCAATCTCAATAAATCCATAAACATCAGACTGGTATATCTGACGGGCATAGACTTCATAGATCTGGCCCATATTGAAGAATATAATTTTGTAGATGGGCGTTTTAGGCATCGTGTTTTGGCTCACCTTGTTTGTTTTCCAATGTCCAATATGGGAGTGTTTCTGATATTTTTCAAGTGTTAATGGGCGCTATCGAATCATCGGCCAGACGCCTATAATACGCTCTTTACATCTTTGGTAACGTTTGTGAGCAAGGTTTTTATTAAAACACATGGCTGTCAGATGAATGAATATGATTCATCAAGGATGGCTGATCTACTGCAGGAATCCCACGGATACCTGCAGACAGACAATGAGCAGGAAGCGGATTTACTGCTGCTGAACACCTGTTCCATCAGGGAAAAGGCTCAGGAGAAGGTGTTCCATCAGCTTGGCCGGTGGAAAAAGCTCAAGCAGGAAAATCCTGAATTGAAAATTGGCGTTGGTGGATGTGTCGCCAGCCAGGAAGGTTCCGCGATTGTACAACGCGCACCCTTTGTAGATCTTGTATTTGGTCCACAGACACTGCACAGGCTGCCCGAAATGCTGGATTCTGCCGGTAAGAATCCTGTTGTTGATGTCACTTTCCCGGAAATAGAAAAATTTGACCGGTTGCCGGAACCTTCCGTGCACGGACCTTCCGCCTATGTTTCCGTCATGGAAGGCTGCAGCAAGTACTGTACTTTCTGTGTCGTTCCCTACACCCGTGGCGAAGAGATGAGCCGGCCGTTGGGAGATGTTTTGCGAGAAGTGCTTTCTCTGGTGGACAAGGGCGTCCGGGAGATTGTTCTGCTGGGGCAGAATGTCAACGCCTACAGAGGCGATCTGAAGGATGGTGGTTACGCCGACCTGGCTTACCTGATTCGTGTTATTGCCACTATCGACGGTGTCGACCGCATCCGCTATATCACTTCTCATCCGGTGGAATTTTCACAGAGCCTGATCGAGGTTTACCGTGATGTTCCGGAGCTGGTCAGTCATTTACATCTGCCTGTTCAAAGTGGTTCAGACAGAATTCTTGCGGCTATGAAGCGTGGACATACGGTGCTGGAGTACAAGTCAAAAATCCGGGCGCTGAGGAAGATCAGACCGGATATCAGTATGTCTTCTGATTTTATCATTGGTTTTCCAGGTGAGACTGACGAGGATTTCAAGGCCACCATGGACCTGATTTCAGATATCGGTTTTGATCACTCTTTCAGTTTTATCTACAGTGCCCGTCCCGGTACACCTGCCGCGTCTCTGCCTGACGCAACGTCGATGTCGACCAAGAAAGACCGGCTTGCCGCTCTGCAATCCCGTATTCAACAACAGGCTCAACAAATCAGCCGGCGCATGGTGGGAACGATTGAGAATATCCTGGTCACGGACTACTCAAAGAAAAACCCGGGCCAGCTTCAGGGGAGAACAGAAAACAACAGAGTGGTGAATTTTGCGTGTCTGGACGATAATCTGATCGGTCAATTCGCCAGGGTTGTCATCACCGATGCCCTGCCAAATTCACTCAGAGGCAATCTACTTTCCTTTACATCCCGCAAACAAGGTATAATCTAACGTCATGGCGTTTTATACAGAATAAATTTGGAAGCGAACCTTCAACCCCACCAGATCAGCCTGGAACCCAACGACAGCCAGCAACTAGCCACTTTGTGCGGACCATATGACGCACATCTGCGTCAGATAGAAAAAAGACTTGGCATTACGATAAAGAATCGTGGCAACGATTTTCAGCTATTTGGTGACAATAAAATAGTCAAAACTGCCGGCGAACTGCTGAACCACCTTTATCGGGAAGTGATCAGGGGTACCCGGCTGACATCTGACCAGGTCCATCTTTTCCTGCAGGAATCCTGCGTTGACGCCCTGGTCAGAAATGAAGCGGATGGCGCTAAGGATATTGTCTATACCAAGAAGAAAATGGTCAGGCCACGTGGCGGAAATCAAATTGGCTATGTTCAATCAATCAAAAGTCACGATATCAATTTTGGCATCGGTCCGGCGGGTACGGGTAAGACTTACTTGGCCGTTGCCTGTGCGGTAGAGGCGTTTGAGCAGGAACGCATTCGTCGAATTCTGCTTGTCCGGCCAGCCGTTGAGGCAGGAGAAAAGCTGGGTTTTCTGCCCGGTGATCTCAGTCAGAAAATTGATCCATATCTGCGGCCACTTTACGATGCGCTATATGAATTGATTGGTTTTGACAAGGTGGAGAAGCTGATCGAAAAGAATATCATTGAGGTTGCACCGCTGGCCTACATGCGGGGCCGTACACTGAATGACTCCTTTATCATCATTGATGAGAGCCAGAACACGACTGTGGAGCAGATGAAAATGTTCCTGACCCGTATCGGATTTGGCTCGACAGTCGTCGTCACCGGTGATATCACACAGGTTGATCTGCCGAACAGCACGCGTTCCGGATTGCGTCAGGTTCTGGATGTTCTGGCGAATGTTCCAGGTATTTCCTTTACTCACTTTACGCCAAAGGATGTGGTTCGGCATCCATTGGTCCAACGCATCGTAGAAGCCTACGAGCAGCACGAAGAAAATGGCGGCTCCTGATCCTGTAAAGAGTGAAATACCAGATTATCCCGCGGTTGACATTCAATGGGGGATTGACCCTGAAGATTGTGCCGTGGATGAAGTCAGTATGACTGAATGGATTGTTTGCTGTGCGGACGAACTCTCCCTGCCCCGGGTTGAGGTATCGCTGAGGATTGTGAATTCCCGGGAGATGACAGACCTGAACAAGCGCTATGGGAATACCCAATCCAGTACCAATGTCCTGTCTTTCCCCAATGGGGTGAAAGATGAGTCCGGTTGTGAGTTGCTGGGTGATATAGCTGTCTGTGCGCCTGTTGTTCGTGCCGAGGCCACGGAACAAAACAAGTCCGAAGTAGACCATTTTGCACATATGGTGGTCCACGGCCTGTTACATCTTTGTGGATATGATCATCAGGTGGCTGGTGAAGCAGAAAAAATGGAAGCCATCGAGGTCAAACTGTTGCACAAACTTGGATTTAAAAACCCCTATTTCGAGATTGAATGCCATGAGTGAAAACGACATAAACGATCAATCAAAATCCTGGCTGGAGAAGCTGTCGATGGCGTTCATCAACGAGCCCACATCCCGTGATGAGTTGGTTTCACTGCTGCGCTCGGCACAACAGAGAGAACTGCTGGACGATGAAGCACTGAGCATCATCGAGGGCGCCATGACTGTTTCCAAAATGAAGACCCGTGAGATCATGGTGCCCCGGTCACAGGTGGTCTTTGTACAACTGGACATGACGCCGGAAGAATTTTTGCCCTTGATCATCGATTCCGGTCACTCGCGTTTTCCGGTTCTGGATGACGGCCCGGACAAGGTGGTGGGTATTCTGATGGCAAAGGATTTACTGCCTCTGGCGTTGAACAAGAACCGTATCCGCTTCAATATACGAGACATCCTGCGGAACTGTACAGCCATTCCGGAGAGCAAACCGGTGGATATACTGCTTCAGGACTTCAGGGAAAAGCGCAACCACATAGCGGTTGTATACGATGAGTATGCTAATATCTCCGGTATCGTCACCATTGAGGATGTCCTGGAGCAGATTATCGGAGATATAGAAGATGAGTATGATATCCATGAGGATGACTTCATTAAACAACACACGGATGGAAGTTATACCGTCAAGGCATTGACCCCCATTGAGGATTTCAATGAACATTTTGGGTGTCATTTCAGCGACAGGTATGTTGATACTGTCGGCGGTGTGGTTTTAGGCCAGTTCGGTCATCTGCCAAAACGCGATGAGACGGTTGTGGTAGATGGTTTTAATTTCAAAGTGCTCAATGCGGACAGTCGTCGTATTCATTTACTGGAACTTGTTCTGACCAGCGAAACATAACGCACCAGGTTTGCGAATGCTGACGTCGATAATTCGCAGCCCTATGGCAGGACATGGACTGGCCCTTGTTGCCGGTATGCTCTTTCCTCTCGCATTCGCGCCTTTTGATCTGTGGATAATAGGCATTGTCTCGTTGATGGTGCTTGTTTTTACTCTGGATATCGACAATGGCGGCTGGACAGTACTTCGTTATTACCTGTTTTCCATTGGCATGTACGGCGTTGGCGCCTCCTGGATTTTCGTTAGTATCAACACCTATGGCGGAGCTTCCGGCTTGCTGGCAGGAATGCTGGTCGCCTTGTTTGTCACACTCTATTCACTCACGGGTTTATTTGCGGCAGGGTTGCATCTGCTCATCGATAAAAGGCTCCGAATAGCGGTATTCCCCGCTGTCTGGGTTCTTCTGGAATGGTTTCGCAGTTGGTTCCTGACTGGATTCCCATGGCTGTTTGCCGGGTACGGACATCTTGAAACACCTCTTGCCGGGTTTGCACCGGTCACCGGTGTTTTGGGCCTGAGTTTCATTTGTGTCCTGACTGCCGTGCTGCTCTATTCAACCGGGCTCAGGTTGCTGCGGGAAGACCGGAATGCCGGGACATTGTTTGGCAAGCTGGCCGGGAGCCGTTGGGCAGGTGTGGGTATTGTCATCGTTATCTGGTGTGCCGGGTTGCTGATGGCAAGGATAGAGTGGGCAATACCATTCAGGGAGAACGTGCAGGTTTCAGTGGTGCAGGGCAATATCGGGCAGCATACTAAATGGAGCCAGTCCATGATCCATCCGATATTGAACACCTACCTGACATTAACCAACGAGGAATGGGGACGTGAAATCATTGTCTGGCCGGAGGCTTCAATAACCCTGTTCAGGGAATCTGCGGGAAGTATACTGCGCGCGCTGGACAAGCGTGGAAAGGAATCTGGCGCCACGCTGGTACTTGGCATACCCGACCGGGATGAAGCAGATCAGTTTCTCAATACCGCTGTATCCATTGGGGAGGGTGACGGCAGTTATATCAAGAGGCGTCTGGTGCCGTTTGGAGAATACGTACCCATGGAGGATCTACTTCGGGGATTGATTACCTTCTTCGACCTGCCGATGTCGCACAATCAGGCTGGACCATGGGATCAGATCCCGATGCTGGCCGGGACCCTGAAGCTGTCTCTGTCCATCTGTTACGAAGTCGTGTATGCAGAACTGGTACGGAAAACCGTGGATCGGCCGGATCTTTTTATCACCATTTCCAATGACACCTGGTTTGGACATTCGATTGGTCCGGAACAGCATCTGCAAATGGCTGCAATGCGCGCTTTGGAGAACGGACGCTGGATGATTCGTGCTACCAATAATGGCATCACGGCGCTGATCGATCACCAGGGGAAGGTTCAGGCACGACTGTCATCGTTTGAACCGGGTGTGTTGCGTGGCAGTGTCAGCATCATGAAAGGCGTAACGCCCTACCATCAAATTGGACACTGGCCTGTACTGGTTTTGTCTTTTCTGATGATCGGTATCGGCACTTTCTGGCGAAAGAAATCCCGTTGAGGGGTTGGTTGCGTGTATCGTTCGGGTAGAATGGCCATCTTTTGAAACCTGACAGAAACAGCGACATGAGTGAGACAACCTACGAACCGAAGAAAGTGGAGTCTGATGTTCAGGACCACTGGCAATCAGAACGTTCCTTTGAAGTCACCGAGAACTCTCAAAAGCCAAAGTTCTACTGTCTGTCGATGTTCCCGTATCCGAGTGGAAATCTGCATATGGGGCATGTGCGGAACTATACCCTGGGTGATGTCATTGGGCGTTTCAAGCGTCTGCAGGGCTACAATGTACTGCAACCCATGGGGTGGGATGCCTTTGGTCTTCCGGCTGAGAATGCAGCCATAAAAAACAATGTTCCTCCAGACCGCTGGACCCGGCAGAATATTGCAAATATGAAGACCCAGCTGCAGTCCATGGGCTTCTCCTACGACTGGAGTAGGGAATTTGCCACCTGTGATCCGGATTTCTACCGTTGGGAACAGTGGTTCTTCAACAGAATGTTCAGGAAGGGGCTTGTTTACAAAAAAGCTGCCTGGGTTAACTGGGATCCCGTGGACCAGACTGTTCTGGCCAATGAGCAGGTCATCGATGGTCGTGGCTGGCGTTCCGATGCGCCGGTGGAAAGAAGGGAACTCAAACAGTGGTTTGTCAGAATCACTGATTATGCTGAAGAACTTCTTGAATATCTGGACAAAATGCCGGGTTGGCCGTACCAGGTCAAGATGATGCAGAGAAACTGGATTGGCCGGTCAGAGGGTATCAGGATTACCTTCCGGCGGGACGGTGGCGACCCCATAGATGTTTACACCACGCGGCCTGATACATTAATGGGCGTTACCTGTGTTGTTGTGGCAGCGCAACACCCTGTTGCCGCTGAAGGAGCACTTGGCAACGAGCAACTGGCGGCATTCATCGAGAAATGCAATCAGGTCAAAGTCGCCGAAGCAGATATTGCACGGCTTGAAAAAGAAGGCATGGACACGGGACTTTTTGTTGAGCACCCGGTGACGGGAGAATCCGTGCCGGTTTGGGTGGCAAATTTTGTTCTCATGGAATATGGCACGGGTGCGGTCATGTCTGTTCCCGGTCATGACCAGCGTGATTGGGAGTTTGCCAAAAAATATGGTTTGCTCATCAGGCAGGTCATCGCGCCTGCACCGGGTTCCCCGGACGTTTGCGACCTGGACCTGCAGGCATATTTGACCAAGGGGGTGTTGGTCAACTCAGGTCCCTTCAATGGGATGGATTTTTCTGAGTCATTTGAGGCGATCGCACAGACACTGGAAAACAGGAATCTTGGTGAACGTCAGGTCAATTATCGTTTACGGGACTGGGGGATTTCCCGACAACGATACTGGGGTTGCCCGATTCCAGTCATCCACTGTGAAAATTGTGGTTCAGTGCCGGTACCGGATGAGGATTTGCCGGTCGTTTTACCCCTGGATGTGGAATTCGACGGCGTTGTATCACCGATAAAGAAAATGCCCGACTGGTATCGGTGTACCTGTCCCGAGTGTGGTGGACAAGCTGAACGGGAAACGGATACGTTCGACACGTTCATGGATTCATCCTGGTATTACGCCCGGTTTGCCTGCAGCAATTTTGCGCAGGGTATGCTCGATGAGCGTGCCAAATACTGGACGTCAGTGGATCATTATGTCGGTGGTGAAGAGCACTCCATTCTGCACCTGTTATATGCGCGGTTTTTCCACAAGGTGATGCGGGACGAGGGCCTTGTCGAATCCGATGAGCCTTTTGAGAAATTGCTGTTACTCGGTATGGTTCTTCAGAATGGCGTTAAAATGTCAAAATCGTCCGGCGAAGCAGGTGACCCTCAGCATTTACTGAATCAATATGGTGCTGATGCGGTGAGGATGGCAATGATGTTTTCCGCACCTCCGGAGCAATCCTTTGAGTGGTCGGAACACGGGGTGGAATCCGCCAGCCGGTGGCTGCGAACAAGATTGTGGAATCGGGTGGTCAGTCATCGGGAACAGGACCCTGCGGCTAAGCTGGATGTAAATTGCCTGGATGATGCACAGAAAGGTCTGCGCAGAACAGCGCATGAAACACTGGCCAGGGCGAGTGATGTATACGACCGTCGTTTGTCATTCAACACAGTGGTGGCTGCTGTGATGTCGTTGATGAATCAGCTCAACAGGTTTGAAGACACTTCTGCCCAGGGACACGCTGTGGTCGAGGAAGCGTTGACGATAGCCGTGCTGGTAATGTCACCCATCACACCGCACATATGTCACCAGTTGTGGTGGAAACTTAAACAGGAAAGTCTCGATGACGCGCTCTGGATGGAAGTTGATAAACAGGCGCTTGAGAAACACATCGTGGAGATTGTTGTTCAAATCAATGGCAAATTGCGTGGTAAACTTGAAGTATCACCGGATACACCCCGGGACGAGTTGGAAGCCCTGGCCATGCAAATCCCCAATATCCAGAATCACCTGGAAGGCAAGGAAATACATAAAGTGATCCATGTCCCCAACAGACTTTTCAACTTTGTTGTCAGGTGATGAGAGTCTGCCTCATTAACGAGTGTGTTCGCAGATGGCTTTGGGGCATTCATTTGCTTCAGCGTCTGCGCGTCCCTCCGGGATTCCCTCGCTTCCCCCGCATGCCTGTAGTCATGCTCCTCCAACTCGGCGCTCCGACATTAGGCTTACGCAAACGAACACCCCAAAGCCATCTGCTGTGTGTCGGATTCCGTACTTATTATTTAGTATCGTACAGGCCGGCTTACCTGGATTTTGTTCGTCATGTTTGATGAGAGTCATTCAGTTTCTCTGCTCACAGTCTAAATGTGTAGCTGTGCGTTGATTCTTTAGATAAGATAACGTGCTTGTTTTGATCGCTGGTTTGCTACGTGGAGTCATAAGTGGCCCGACAACCGCTGAAAGTTGCTGAAATAGTTGCACGAGACATTGTGAGTTCGATTGCC
>JAPOOX010000104.1 GCA_026713185.1 Gammaproteobacteria bacterium | reverse complement strand
TTCAACTGTTTTTGCTTCATTCACATACCGTTTACCGATGAGACAGCCATCCATGTGATCCGGATTGCCCTGAGCTTTTTCAGCGGGTGCTGCAGTGACCAATTGTTCACCGCCGCATGTGAGTTCATTGCCTTCTGTCGCGCTGATGACCATGATTTCGGCATTGCATACCGTGCTTTTCAATCGTAGTCCTGGTCTTAATTCCATGGTTTTTCCTCTGGATTTTGTTGCTTTCGTGGTGACAGGGAAATGTAATGTATCCTGGAATGAATGTCGATGCTCTATTAGCTGAGCGCACAATCCAATGTAAATGGTCTGTTTGTATCAGGTACAGTGCAAACCCGAATGGACGTGGGGAAAACTGTTGAATATTTCCGGATAGTGTGCAAATCGATTAATCAACACCTGCCTCGGACTGCCTCCCAGATGTCAGTTCCCTGATACGCGTTCGAAAATGTAGGGTTCAAGTGTAGATTGTGCTTCAAGTCGAATTTTATGCCACTGGCCGCCTCCATAATAAGCGAGGCTGCCAGGTTCGGCATCGCCTTCACCATTATAGTATGAGAAACAATCTCGTAGCGGCGAAGATAATATATCGGCCTTGCGGCAGTGTTCCGCGAACTTTTGCTCCGGTTCTTTCCTGACATCGACAATCTCATCTCCCCGTGCACGCAATGTCTCCAGCATCCACACAATGTAATTACCGTGGTTATCAATGGCATCTGTGAAATTGAAACTGCCACCTCCGCCCTGGGGTCCCGTCACGATAAACAGGTTGGGGAATCCATGACTGTGGATACCCAGGAATGTTTTGGTGCCATCGGATTGCCATTTCTCATTAAGAGTCATTCCATCGCGACCGGTGATCATATTGAATGTCGATGTCCCCATCCATTGGAACCCGGTCGCATAGATCAGGACATCCAACGGGTACTCTTTGCCCTCATGCACAACGCCGGACTCGTTTATTTCGCTCACACCACGTGGCGCAGTATCGACCAGATGGACATGAGGCAGGTTGAACGTTGGCAGATATTCGTCGTGAAATGTGGGTCGTTTACACCCATAGGGATAATAGGGCTTTAATGCTTCTGCAGTTTTGGGGTCTTCAATGATCGCGTCTACCCGGGCACGGATCTGTTCCATGATACGGAAGTTGGTATTGAGTTGCTTCTGGATCAACTCTTGCGGTGACAATTCCCTGTCGTACTTTTTGCGCACTTTGAAATCGGCAACCCTGCCTGCCAGATAATCATCGTTGGCTTTCATGGCAGTACGCCCAGCTGAAATTTTCTTGAACCGCGCACGCCTGGCGAGTGCCCACCCGGGTTCCTGTTCCCAGGTTTCAATCTCTTCCCGGGTGGTCTTACGTTGATCACGCACATCAATCGATGAGGGAGTGCGCTGAAAAACATAGAGATCTTTAACGTATTTGGCGAGCTCCGGTATGGCCTGGACTGCGGTTGCGCCAGTGCCGATAATGCCAACGGTTTTGCCTTTCAGGTCGATGTTGTAATCCCAGCGCGATGTGTGAAACGACTCACCCCTGAAATTCTCCATGCCTTTGATTCGCGCCAGTTTCGGTGTCGTAAGGATACCGTTTGCAAGCACTACAAACCGTGCGCGTATACTGTCTCCCCGATCGGTTAAAACTGTCCAGCGGCCGGTGTTTTCATCCCAGGTGGTTTTTTCTACGGTGGTATGAAAAAGACAGTGGTCGTAGAAACCGAATTTTTCCGCCATCCTCTGGCAGTACTCCATAATTTCAAATCCGGAGGCGAACTTCATGGTGGGGAAGTAATTCATTTCCTCAAGCAGGGGCAGATAGCTATAGGCCTCGACATCACATGCAACTCCAGGGTATCGATTCCAGTACCAGGTACCACCGACGTCACCACCCTTTTCACAGAACCGTACATCCTTAAAGCCCGCCTGGTTTAGTTTGTACCACAACCATAGACCGGCAAAACCCGCGCCGACCACCAGGACCTCGCACTCGTCGCCAAGAGGTTCCCGCGGCACCGGTTCTCCGGAATAGTGGTCTTCCAGGTATTTGCTGAATTCACCTTCCAGGGCCATGTAATCCGCGGCGCCTTTTCTGGCCTCTTTGAATTCTCGGTATATGGCCTGTTCCTGTGCGTTAAAAACCGCGCCGGGCGGGGGTTCCGGCAGGTCTGTGAGCGACTTGTCGCTAACGACATCATAGCCTTTGCTGGTGATGATGTCCGTAGTGGCGACAGCACGTGTATTGAATATCTTTAGTCCGGTATTCGGGTCTATACTGATTGCCATATTTTGCTCCTCAATCGCAGACCTGATTTTAAGGCCATGATTACCCTGCCGAAATCCAGAATAACAGGGAAATGTAAGGCATATTGGGGTCGGAGTAAAGTGCCGGAGTAAAACGCAACATTGCCGCAAAAGCGAGACGTTTTAATATTGGGGTCGGAGTAAAGTGCCGGAGTAAAACGCAACATTGCCGCAAAAGCGAGACGTTTTACTCCGGCACTTTACTCCGACCCCATTATTCGACCCCATTATTTGATGACGAGTACGATAACGCCCAGCATGATCAACGTGATTCCTGTAGTCTCTGCGCGGTCCGGGCGTTCGTGAAAGAAAAAGTACGAGGCGATAAACGCGAACACCAACTCGATTTGACCGACTGCCCGCACGTGTGCGGCGTTCTCCAGTGTCATGGCAGTAAACCAGCCTGCAGAGCCCAGCATACCCGATAAGCCGACCAGCCATGCGATTCGCCAGTGTTGAAACACAAGTGTGAGCTGGCCCGGCTGCCGGAAACGAATCCATACGGTCATGACGACAGTCTGGAGTAGTACGGCAAAGGCCAGCGTGAAGGCCGCACGTATGAGAAACCCACCGTTATCAAGCGACAGGGAAGCCGCGCGGTAGGCTACTGCGCTAAAGCCAAACAAACCTCCACTCACTAACCCGGTGATAGCGGCTCGGCCCGATGAGAGTAGAGAAGACATTGCATCCCTGGCGAGAGAGACCAGAATAACACCGATAAGGCTGACCGCGATTGCGACCCCGCCTGCTACGGAAATAACATCACCAAGAATCACCAGACTGAAGATAGCGGTCTGAACGGTTTCAGTCTTCGAATAGGCAACCCCGGCAGCAAAGTTGCGCAGGGAAAAGAGATAGATCAGAAGTGCGGTAGCGACGATTTGGGAGATGCCGCCCAGTACGGCGAACAGTGCGAATCGTGTATTGGGCGTGGGCAACGCCGAATCGGTACCATAAGCAAGGAGGATTGGATATATCAGTGCGAACGGCAACGCATAAACAAACCGGCAGTATGTCGAACCGTTTGTACCGAGGGTTGTTTGCAGTCGTTTTTGCAGCGCCGAACGCACAGTCTGCATGAACGCCGCTGCCACTGTAATCGGGACCCAGAGTTCCATCACGGGGAAAGGGTTCGTCTACGCAGGAAGTCTAAGAATATCGCGGCCATGTTGTGTTGGAAACGCAGGCCGATTGTCTCTGGAGAAGGCGTTTTGATATCAGCCAGTTCTTCCCGTGGAAACGGATAGTGGAACTCACTGTCCGGCAGTATGTCGTTCAGTCCCCTGGCCACTGCCAGGGGATGGACTACATCGGAACCTGGAATGATGCATACCGGCACATCAATCGTCTG
>JAPOOX010000175.1 GCA_026713185.1 Gammaproteobacteria bacterium | reverse complement strand
TGGACCGTAGAATTGGGGTTCGAATCCCTGGGGGCAATTTCATTTTTTAAAAGGCCGTAAGTTTTTGCTGTAAATGAACAGCACTTACGGCCTTTTGTTTTACCTCTACCAGAGTTGCTTCATTATCCATACAAGACAAGCTGAATAGAAAAAATAATTGCCAACACAACATACAAGGCTGTATTTTTACGCCCCTCGATTATTTCAATTAAAAATAGGACTTGATTCGCTATCCTCGGAGATATTTTTGGCCGTTATGGTTAAACTACGCCCATACCAGCAAGACCTGTTGAGGCAAGTTCAGGATGCTTTAGATGCCGGCATCAAAGCGTGGGTGATGATGCAGTTGCCTACTGGCGGTGGCAAGACCATTATCGTTGGGACACTGCTGTCCAAGTGGCTCACGGACGGGCGCAAGGTGGTTTGGCTGACCCACCGCAAAGAATTGGCCGAGCAGACTTGCAAGATGTTGACCGATGTCCACATTTCGGCAATGACGGATGTGAACTGGACGCCGGGAACCGATGCGCCCTCAATGAGTCACGGTGTAGTTATCTTGATGGCTCAGACGGTGGGTCGGCGTACCGCCAAAAGGGAAGTGTGGAACAAGTATGATGCCAATGACCTGATGGTGATTGACGAAGCGCACCATGCTGCTGCTGAGGGTTGGGAGCGGGCGATGAAGCAGTGGCCTGGTCGCATCTTAGGTATGACCGCTACACCCTGGCGGCTGTCAAAAAAAGAGGGATTCGACCACTTGTTTGGCGCGTTGCTCTGCGGGCCGCAAGTCGCCGATTTACAAACCGATGATTGGTTGTGCGGTGCCCAGACACTGCTGCCATCCTCGGGACAACGCATCATCGGCGGCGAGGTTGATCGCACCGGAGATTACACTGAGTCGGGCATTAAACAGGCCAATCAGAACCGCTCAAATGTCATGACAGCGGGGGTGCTGGCGTTCTGGCAAAAGCATGCGGTGGACCGGCCAACCATCGCCTACGCTGTTTCTGTGGACCACGCCTGTAATTTGACAGCCGTGTTTAACGATGCTGGCATACCAGCTGCGGTTATCCTCGGAGATAGCAAGCGCGAGGAACGGGATAAGGCGATAGCCGGTTTCAGACATGGTACTATCAAAGTACTGATCAATGTAATCGTCGCGACTGAGGGGTTTGACCTGCCCGATGCATCCTGCGTCGCAATTGCCCGGCCTACGATGAGCCTTGCTCTATACTTGCAGATGGTCGGCAGAGGCTTGCGCCCGAAAGACAGCAACTGTCTGATTCTGGATTTGGCGGCCAATTCAGTAACTCACGGATTGCCCGAGGAAGATCGGGAATGGTCTCTGAAACCGCGTGGAGAGCAACCTCCTGGTGAGGCACCGGTTATCTGGTGTCCGGAATGCAAAACTGTATCTCATGCCGCCAGTCACCATTGCCAGAATTGTGGCTATGCATTCGGTAAAGACTGTGGACGTTGTGGCAAATGGCGTGCATGGAAACGCTGGCGATTTGAGGACTTCTGCGGCGACGCTCATCAGTTGGTGTGCGACCTGTGCCACATTGATGCTCATATACAGGCGCATTTGCCCGTTATCGAACCGCTGGATGAATTGATTGATATTTACGACCCGGAGGACGATATGACTGAATACCCCCCGATTGACGACGACCGTGGCAACCGCCTGTCTGCCCTGCTAAAAGAGTTGCTTGAAACAGAACGGCAGAGCGTTACAGGTGCTAACAAGGACCGTCAACTCGAACTGCTTGAGAAGATTGAGCTACGGAAAACGAAATTGAAAGATGATGACAGATTGTATGAACTGTTTGAAAGGGACATTGCCAACTCGCCGGAAACAAAGCGTCCTGAGAATATGGCGCAAAAAAGCCGTATGTTTAATGATTGGGAAAAGAGCCTCAAGTCAGAACTGGCCGGATGGGAAAAAGAGTTGACCGAATTGGAAAATCGGCCAATTGATAAACAGGCGATATTCAACAGCGCACGCAATAAAGTAATGCACTTGTTGCAGCGTGAGGCGCAAGCCGCTGGCCTACTACCTTGTGATAATGGCGACGGACCTCCTCCACCGCCACCAGGCCATTATGATCATCTTCGAGATTATCTCATACCAGTTATTCAAATGATGAGAAATGGCAAAAGCCATACTAAGGCTTTCCATTCGATAGCTGAAAAACTGGAAGTCACGTATGGAACTGTTTCTGCCCGATGTACGAGAGATTTAGGACTTTCTTCAGTTTCAGAGTTTATTGAACATGTCGAGAGTGGACGGATTGTTCAAATAATAGTAACTATTTAGGATGGTTGTCTATCAAGACAGTAGTTTTGCTGTTGGAAGACGTGTTGAAGTTCGTTTA
>JAPOOX010000133.1 GCA_026713185.1 Gammaproteobacteria bacterium | reverse complement strand
TCTGGAATTCCGCATGCGTGCCGGCACGCATCTGGTTTATTTTTACGCCATCAATTTTTTTCAGCGCTTTCTCGGGTTTGCACTTGGTCTGTTAGCCATTGATCTTCTGAACCAGAGTCTGCTGCAAAACGAACCGTTGGCTCCCGGGCGTGCCAACCTGCTGGGTCTGCCGGATCTGTCGCAGGACGTTTTGGATGAGTTGACGCATGAGCAGCGACATGATCTCAAGTGGCTTTATGTCTACATTGCTCTCGTAGCGATCCTGGTTCAGGTCACTCTGGGTTGCATCAGCAAATACTACAACATGTGGATCATGCAACGTATCAATCAGGACTTGCGGGTTGCGCTGCTGGAGCGCTGGCACCAGCTTTCGCTGAGCTATCACAGCGGTCACCGGACAGGGGATTCGATTTACCGTATTTATCAGGACAGTGCCATGGTGACAGCGGTCATCGGTCATCTGATCGGTATCACTTTGTCACTGATGAGTTATTTCACCTGTGTTGCACTGGTGTCATTGCTCAGTCCATGGATAGGATTGATTGCCGGATTACTGGTGGTACCGGCCCTGTTGTGGGCGCACTGGGCAATGCCACGGATGCGGACCCGGACACTGGTATACCGGGCTGCCACTTCTGATGTGACCTCAACAATTCAGGAGACTTTTGGTTCTATTCGTCTCATCAAAGCATTCGGCGCTGTGGAGCGGGCTGAGAAAAACATGGAGAAGGATTCGATCATTGCATTCAATGCGGCCTATCGTGTGCGGGTATTAATCGCAATTGTCACTATCGTAATGTTCACGGTTTCGGCAAGTTTCATGATGGGAGGCGAATTCATGATGGCCTGGTGGGCTTTCAATCTGCACCCCACGTATGCGACAGAACTGATTGCCCTGGTTGGTGTGAGCTTTGTGGTCTGGAATTTCGCCAGTTTCAGTTGGGCCAGCGGCGAGTTTCGAGAGTCCAGTAATGATTTGCGAACTCTGCTGCGGGGATGGATGACTGCGCAGGATATGGCGATGGGCTTGCGTCGTGTATTCGACATTCTGGATATCGAACCTGATATAAGGGAGCGCTCAGACGCAATACCCATGCCTGGATTCGAAAGGGAGATAAGGTTCGAAAATGTGCGATTTTCCTACGAACCCGGGCGTCCGGTACTGGACGGAATCAGCTTTACCGCTGCACCAGGAACGATTACGGCTATTATCGGTCCTACCGGGTCCGGGAAATCAACTCTGATGTCATTGCTGTTGCGTCTGTTCGACCCGGATGCTGGTGTCATCTCCATTGATGGCAGAGAACTGGCGGCGTATAGCCTGGATACCCTGCGTGGCAACATCGCCATTGCTCTGCAGGAGAATGTGCTGTTCGCCATGTCGGTGCGGGACAACATTCGATATGTGGCGCCGCATGCAACTGATGAAGATATCAGAAGGGCTGTCCATATTGCCGCCATGGATGAATACATATCCGGTCTACCTGACGGTTTCGATACAGTATTGAGTGATCGTGGCGGCAAACTCTCCACCGGTCAGCGACAGCGCTTGTCAATTGCCCGTGCCATGGTCAGGAACACACCCATTCTGATACTTGATGAGCCCACTGCTGCTCTGGATGCTGCCACCGAACACAGAGTCATGACCAACCTGGCAGATTGGGTAAGTGACCAGGATGGAAAAAATGCGGTGCAGGAGAACCCGGACAATAACCCTGCCGGGCATAAGGGTCGTGCCATTTTTCTGATCACGCATCGGATTTCCACTATCCGGCGAGCTGACAATATCCTGTATCTGGATAGTGGTCTGATTTTGGAAAGTGGCAGCCACGATTCTCTCATGCGGTTGGAAAACGGGCGGTACAGAGCTTTTGTGGAAGCAGAATCCAACCTGAGCCAGGGAGACAGGGCTCATGTCTGATATTACATTCTCTGCCGAAAAGGACCTCGATAAACGTTCGAGCGGAATTGATACTCATACGGATATTGATTTCCAGGAAGCGGCACAAATAATCGGCCGCAGTGCACACTACATCCGGTTCTTTCTCTGGCGATATATTGCCAAGTTTCTCCTTAAACTCGGATCCTATGTACTGCCGCTGGCATTAATCCCGTGGCCGGTAAAAATCCTGACCGATCACGTCATACTGGGCAATCCCATCGAGGAAGCCACCGGTTATCCAGGTTATATGATGCCATTGATTAATGCGCTGCAGGGGGCTTCCGTGCTGGAAATCCTGTTCTGGCTGGCGCTCATTGGAATTTTCCTGGTGATTACCATTGGATCCTATTCCACGGGTTATGAGGATGAAACCGAAGCCGGACTGGCCCAGGGTCAAGACTATGCCACCCAGGTAGAAAACAAACTGCATGGCGGCCACAGCACAGCGGGCGGAATTTATGGGATTATAGAATTCAAACTCAGTACACGTCTCGTACAATCACTCAATCATACATTGCGGGCAGAAGTTTTCAGCCGCATCGGATCGCTATCGATGACCCAACTGGAAGATCAGAGGATAGGTGATTCCATCTATCGCGTCATGTACGACGCACCTCAGATTAATGAAATCTTCTACGAAATCACCCACACGCCAGTCATGGCATTGTTACTTTATGTCCAGGCGATGTTGACGGTGATGGATACTTATGAAGATACACCGGAGATATTCTGGATGACGGCGTCTATATTCCCTCTCTGGGCGATTATTACCAGCCTGTTTTCCCGCGCTGTCAGACGCAGAGGGCAGGCGGCCCGTGCCGCCGGTGCGCTTACCACCAGTACTATTGAGGAGGGTATGGACAATGTCCTTGCAGTGCAGAGTCTGGGTGGTAACGAGAAAGAGAAAAATCGCTTTACTGATGACAGTGCCGAGTCATTCACACGATTTCGCGCTGTCGCTTTCCTGTGGATTCTGGTTGGCGGCATGGGGTCATTTATGAACCGGCTGGTGGCGGCGCTGTTCACAGTATTTGTGGTCACCAAAGTC
The DNA here is from genome assembly GCA_026713185.1 of Gammaproteobacteria bacterium. Classification (GTDB taxonomy): domain Bacteria; phylum Pseudomonadota; class Gammaproteobacteria; order Pseudomonadales; family Azotimanducaceae; genus UBA7455. Next base: position 1,716 of record JAPOOX010000133.1, on the reverse strand, counting down.
ATCGATGGAGAAATGACGCCCGGGGATCTCGCGGCATTGCTGGTCTATATGGGATATCTTCGAGGGCCGGCAATGGCGTTGGGTATTCTCTGGCTCAGACTACAGGACAATGTAGCAGGCATGCGACGGGTATTTGCCATGCTGGATCTTGCTGCAGAAGATGATCTTGGTAAAACGGAATTGCCATTGGTTGAGCAGGGGGTGACGATGCGTGGCGCCGGTCTTGTTTATCCGGACGGCAGGCGAGCCCTGCAGGGTGTGGACCTTGATGCCCGTGTTGGTGAAATCGTCGCCTTTGTTGGACCCACTGGCGCCGGAAAAACCAGTCTGGCTTACCTGATCCCGCGTTTTCATGTGGTATCGGAAGGTGAAATCCTCATTGACGGTCACAATGTCAACGATCTGACCCTGGACAGTTTACGCCGGCAGACGACCTATGTGTTCCAGGAAACCCAACTGTTCTCGGATTCGATACTGGATAACATCCGCTATGGAGAACCCGACGCAGGTCGTGACGAAGTGGAGAGAGTGGCCAGAATTGCCGGTGTTCATGACTTCATTAACTCACTGCCCGATGGTTATGACACGAAACTGGGTACCGCGTCCAGCAGCAAACTTTCCGTTGGCCAGAAACAACGTATTTCGATAGCACGTGGTCTGCTTCGTCACTCGAGAATCCTGATTCTTGATGAGCCAACTTCAGCACTTGATCCTGAAACAGAAGAATATCTGGTGCAGGCGCTACACGAAGCCGCCAGAGATCGTCTGGTCATAATCATTGCCCATCGGCTGTCGACCATTGCCCAGGCTGATAAAATCGTCTTTCTGGATGATGGCCGAGTGGTAGAGCAGGGCAGCCATGAAGAACTGCTAGCCATGGAGAATGGGCAATACCGTGAATTTGTGTCGTTGCAGACTCAGACCTGATGTTCAAACAGTCAATTCAGGCAGATCTTTGAAACAGGACAATGCTTCAGGATTGGCCAATGCATCGGTATTCGCAACGGGTCTGTGATGTATCACATTCCTGACGGCAAGCTCAACAATTTTGCCGCTGATGGTTCTGGGAATATCTGCAACCTGAACGATCTTCGATGGCACATGGCGTGGAGATGTATTACGACGAATGATTGACTTTATCTCGTCAATAATGTCATCAGTCAGTGTCATCTCTCCTCTCAACACCACAAACAGGACGACACGAGTGTCATCCTCCCATTCCTGCCCGACGACAATACTGTCGATTACTGCATCCACTTTTTCCACCTGGCGATAGATTTCTGCCGTTCCGATACGCACACCACCAGGGTTCAGTACAGCATCACTGCGACCGTGGATGATGATACCGCCTTGATCCGTGATTTCACCGTAATCACCCTGAGCCCATACATTTTTCCAGGTATTGAAGTAAGCCTGCCGGAACTTCCTGTTATCCGGGTCATCCCAGAATCCGGTGGGTACTGATGGAAACGGTCTGGTACAGACCAGTTCTCCTTTCTCTCCACGCAGGGCATTGCCGTCCTGGTCCCGGAATTCCACTGCCATTCCCAGACCCGGACATTGAATTTCACCCCGATAAACCGGCAGGGTTGGATTACCGAGAACGAAACAGGAAATGATATCGGTACCCCCGCTGATAGAAGACAGGCACACATCCTGTTTGAAATCCCGGTAGATGTAATCAAAACTCTCCTGACTGAGTGGCGACCCGGTAGA